>JAISQU010000050.1 GCA_031274005.1 Spirochaetales bacterium | reverse complement strand
GTTTGGGTTAAAAAACCCGGCCCCACCGCGGAGAGCGCCATCAAAAAAGCCGCTCCCAAACCTACCGTAGCAAACGCACTCTTCTTGCTGCCACCACTCATGTTATTCTCCTATTCTCCTTAGCAATTACGCAAACGCGGAAACGGCAACGCCCTCCGCGATAAGTCGCTCTTTTATTTTCCGGGAAAACGCGAGGGCGTGTTCCCCGTCGCCATGAACACAAACCGTATCGGCCTTGATCAAAACACTATCCCCCGAAAGACTTTTGACGGTTCCGTTCTTTACCATTCCCAAAACCTGGGCCAGCGAAGCCTCCTCATCGGTAATCATGGCCCCCGGCTGTTTGCGCGGCGTCAGGGAACCGTCTTTTTGATACGTTCTGTCGGCAAAAACCTCCTCGGCCGTACGCAGGCCCAGGGCATTCGCCTTTTTTATCATCCAGCTTCCCGACAGGCCGAAGAGAATAAGCTCCGGGTTTACCCGGTACACTGCTTCGGCAACAGCCTCGGCCAGTTTTTCATCAGCCGCCGCCATGTTATACAAAGCCCCGTGGGGTTTTACGTGCTGCATCCTGCCGCCTTCGGCCTTCACAAACGCGGCAAGCGCCCCGATTTGGTACACCATCATCGTATAGGCTTCTTTCGGACTAATCGCCATGTTCCGCCGGCCAAAGCCAATCAAATCCGGCAAACCGGGGTGCGCGCCTATGGCCACATTGTTTTTCAGCGCAAGCGCCACTGTCGCGCGCATAACATCCGGATCGCCGGCGTGGAAACCGCAGGCTATATTGGCGGAGCTAATAACTTCCAGGATTTTCTCATCCATCCCAAGGGTATACGCGCCGAAACTTTCACCCAAATCGCTGTTAAGATCAACCTTTGCCATACCTGCCTCCTTACAAACTCAAGCTTACGCATAAGAAGAATTTAAACCGACCACACGGACATCACGGAAAAACGCATAAATTTATCACTTTTCACTCGAGCTGGTTCCAAAATTGCAAAAAGCCCGTGGGGCGCAAGGGATTGAAGCGGAAATCCTTTTGGTCTGCCAAAAGATTGCAGCGGAAAGCCCGGTTTTTTGCGGCTTTGCCGCAAAAAATGCGCACGAATGATTACGGTTTTCATTTTGGAACTGGCTCACTCTTCTTTCTTTCGTCTGTGCTGTCTGTGTTGTCCGTGGTTATTCTGTCTCCTATATCGCTTCGTCCAGAACAATCATGGGGCTGCCCACTTCCATCTCGTCCCATTCGGCAACCATGATTTCCTTCACCGTACCGGCCTGCTCGGTCTGGCAGCTAAATTCGGTTTTCATGCAGTTTATCACCGCCAGTTCCTGTCCGGCCTCAACCTTGTCCCCCACGTTTACCACCACCCGCGCCACAAGGCCGGGCATATGAGCTTTCAGTGTGTACGCCATTTCAAGCCTCTCCTTCTCGTATAAAAAAATTACGCCAGGTTGAACTTCCTGCGAATCATCGACACCAGTACCTCGGCGGTCGCCTCGCTCGTGCCGAACAAACTGCTGTCAATGGAAATATTTTTGTTCTCCACATTCTGGCTGTAAACCTTCGCGTAGTTCATGCTGTAGGAAAGCCGCGCCCCGTCCGCCTCGTCCATAATCCTGTCCGCGTCCTGCGCCGGAATATGCAGGCTCTTGATGCAATACTCGCGCCTCGCCTCACGGGGAGCGTAGATGTAAATACTGAAAAGATTCGCGTGATTGCGCAGGATGTAGTCGGCGCACCTGCCCAGGAAAATCCCGGAATTTTTTTCCGCGAATTGAAGGATAATTTTCTGCTGGGCCGCGAAAATTTTTTCTTTTTCTTCCTCGGTACCCGTCCCCAGGGGGAAAAGCAGCTTGACGTATTCTGCCTCAACCTCGTCGCTCTCCAGCTTGGGCACGGGAAGATTCATCTCTGCGGCAACCTGTTCCAGAATATCGCGGTCATAGTATTCCACACCCAAAAGCCCCGCCATTTTTTTTGCGATGCTTCTTCCCGGGCACCCGAACTGCCGCGAAATGGTAACAACGTAATTTTCCAGGCCGATGTTTACTCTTTCGTGGTTCAGAAAATTCGTGGCGAAATTTCCGGCCACAAAATTTCTGTTGCGCATAATAGCCAAATTCGTAGGAATGTTGGTGGAAACCCCTTCTATAACAAACTCCCCCAAAGCCCGAATCACATTGGCGACGCAGGACTGCCTGTCCTTTCCCCAGACTGCGAGCTTGCACAGCATAGGGTCGTAGAAAGGGGAAACCTTATAGCCCTCCCAAATCGCGTGTTCCAGGCGCATTTCCGCCTTTTTTGTGTCGGGAAAAACAAGCCGGGTAATGGTTCCCGGCGAGGGCCGGAAAGTCTTGGGGTCTTCCGCGTAAATGCGGCACTCAATCGCGTGGCCCGATAATTTTATATCCTTTTGGGCAAAGCCGAGATCCTCTCCGTTTGCCACGCGGATCTGCCACTCCACAAGGTCAAGGCCCGTAACCAGCTCGGTAACAGGATGCTCCACCTGAAGGCGGGCGTTAATCTCCATAAAATAATACGTCCCCTCGGTATCGCGCAGATACTCAATGGTTCCCGCGCCCGAATACCCTATGGCCTTTACAATTTTTTCCGTATAGGAATAGAGCCTGGCGCGGTCCTCCTCTGTAACAACAGGCGAAGGGGACTCCTCGATAATCTTCTGATAGCGCCTCTGGATGGAACACTCCCGCTCGCCCAGGCACACAACCGCGCCGTAGTTATCGGCGAGAAACTGCACCTCGATATGCCGGGGAGCCATGACCTCTTTTTCCAGATACACATCGGCGCAGGCAAAAGCCATAGCGCCTATGCGCTGCATACTCTCAAACACAGCCTGGGTAACGGCCCGGGACTCAAAGTGGTCCAACTCCTCAATACCCTTACCCCCGCCGCCCTTGTCCAGCTTGAGCAGAATCGGCAGCCCCACCCTTTCGGCGGTTTCGTAAATCTCGTCAATCGAATGAATAATTCCAATCGTACCGGGAGTTACAGGAACCCCCGCCTTGTCCGCGATAACCCGGCAGTAGCACTTGGATTCTATACTTTCCAGAATAGACGGGTCGGGGCCTATCCACTTTGCCCCCGCCCTGGCCACAGCCTTGGCAAAAGGCGCCGACTCGGACAAAAAACCATAACCCGGATGAACAGCGTCGGCCCCCGACTTCTTAATCGCCTCCACAAGAGCCTCCCCGTTCAGGTAGCTCTTTACCGGCGCCGAAGGCCCTATATGATAACTCTCCGCCGCCTTCCCGATATACCGGGCGTCCTTATCCGCGTCCGAATACACCACCACCGAAGCCAGCCCCATCTTATTGCAGGTGCGGATAATGCGGTTTACGATTTCTCCCCTGTTCGCGATTAAAACCGTTTTAATCAAAAGTAAAAACTCCTTTTCTAAAATTCCTCCGCCATTCTATATTTATACAGGGAATTAAGAATTTATGCAAGCATTTATGCATAAAAATACAGAATCAGGAAGGCCCTATTTTTTCAAATCACAAAAAGAATTGGGGCGCATCCCCGCCGCCGCCCTGCGGCGGCGGGGCCGGGCTATCCGGGGCTTCGCTATCGCTCCGGCCACGGCGTGGCAGCCTGCGGCTCCCCTCCTATCCCTTGCGCAAAGAAAACGCTACCCGTATCTGTATACAAATTGCAGCCTGTTCCCCGTAAGCGCGTCTTTTTTCGTATTTCTCGCGGGTATCATAGCTCTGTTTGTACCAGATGCCCGTATTGACATTCAATTTTATAGAGATCATACACATATGCGGAACTTTCCCGGTAAAGACCGGTCTCAACGTCATCGAGTTTCGTAAAAACTTCTGACTCGTAGAATTTACTCATCGCTTCCTCTACACCTATCGCCTCATCGCGCATGATAAAAGAGACAATATCCGCTGTTACAAAACCAATCAAATGCTGCTTAGTGTCCATAAAAAACCCCTGTTTTATGCAAGCCTTTTACCGCTCTTTCCGTATGGAATGATATTTGGTTGGTGAGCTGCCGGTGCGTCATTTCTATTGCCAATGCCTGTTCTGATAAATTTCCCGCTTGATACAGATTAAACAGGGTGATTAAATCATCGTTGGCAACCGGTCCCATGACAATATCGTATCTATTATCAATATTTGAATCTGCGTCTGTCTGAAAATGGGGATTGCGGTTGTTGATTACAAAAAGCGCCCATGCGTTATCAGGCTTATCGAATTTCTTTATGGCATACCGGGGATCGGATAAGATGGCTTCATCAAATGAGAATTCCGTGATAACCGGCCTGCCGCCGTAAATCCGTACCGTCCGTTTTGCCATAGACAGGGATTGTTCCCGAATAATCGTAGTATAAAATCCGCATCCAAAGTCTTTTTGAGGCCGGCATTTTTCAAGATCAATCCGGTCGATCTCAGTATTTGAACCATGAAATACGGTCATTTGAATAGTCCTTCTGCGAATTATTCAATACTTCCCCCGTGGCGGCGACAGACAAGCGCCAAATCATTGACCGCGTCATTAAGAGAAAGAGTGTGTTCCGCATCATAGCAATCAATGAGGAACGCGATACCCTTAAAATTTCGCAGATATAAAAAAGCGTCTTTTATGCTGAGGTTTTTTTGAAGGGCAAATTCGCCAATGCAAAGCGTATAATACTGAATTCTGTTTTGCGTACCCCTCATACCTTTAATTTGCCTTATGCCATCTGTTTTGTCAAGCAATTTACGAAAAGGGAGATCTTCTTGAGGTTTCACTTGCCGACAGGGGGCGGCTGGCGCCCTGAGCAGGAACGCCGTAGACGCCCCAGACCAGGCCCAAGGCGAAACGGTGCATGACGGGGTTTTTCACAGAAAGTTTTGACCAGGCTTCGGCGCTCCAGAGGCGACCGTTCGGGAGGATGCGCTCAAGCCGGGCCGTCTGGTTTTGTACCACGGTTTGTATAGCTTTTTTAAGGCCCGCCAATTCCTTTTTGGCCGCAGCGGCCCTGGCATCTTTGGAGGCAGGCTCTTGATAACTTTGCCTGCGGAGACGTCAAAAATTTCCAGAGAAAAATCACCCGCAAGGCGCAGGCGGAAATTCAGTCCGCCGCAGTCCAGTTGCGCGCCTTTGGTTCATGCGAGGGGGTAGCGCAAGCCCACGCAAGTCCGCCCCGCTCGTCAAAGGACGCGGGCTTTCTGAAGACCGCGTCTTATCGCGGCTGCGCGGACGCGGAGGCTGGAGCGCAGGGGGATTTTCCCCCTCCCTGGCCTTTCATCTTACTAACACTTTAGCCTTGCGCTATTTGGGACGGGAGGGTACAATTAGAGTAGAGATAAGCAGACTTTGTGGCAGGGAGGATGATCTTGGCTGTTCAGTTGAGGTCCGAAATCGAACGCAAATTCAAAAATCACGAATTTACCTGCGAAAAAGAATTAACCATGTCTATTATCAGCGGGAAATACAAGGTGGTCATCATCTGGCATTTGGGCAATGAGGGGCCTCACCGTTTCGGCGAATTGTTTAAACTGTTTGCCGGAATCAGTAACCGCATACTGACCAAGCAGCTTCGGGACCTTGAGCAGGATGGTATTATTTCCCGGCGGGTGTATCCGGTGGTGCCGCTCAAGGTGGAATATTTTCTGACGGAGAGGGGAAAAACCCTTTTGCCTATAGTCAATGATATTTGGCGCTGGGGGAAGGAAAATATGCGGTATTACTACGAGAGGTTTCTGACCAGGGATACCGCCCAAATCCGGCAGGAAATTTAAGAATAACCACGGACGACACTGACCTCACGGACGGCACGGACGATATGATTAAATTAAAGAGGGGCAATTGCGATTTTGACTTCAAATTTTGCTTTTTTATCTATGCGTTGCTTTTGCGGCGATTTTTAGGCTGCAAAAGTCCGTGGTTTTCTTTGGTAACAAATTTGTTACAATAGCACAAAATAGTGCGTAGTTTACAAATAGAGAAACCGGCGTTATGCTTCTTATGTAGATAGACAAAAATATCAATAAAAAAACAGGAGGCTCTTTATGGTAAAGGGTGGCAGTGGTTCGAGTAACGCGGCGGATGCCAGGACCGCGGGCAAAGAAGCGGCCGGGAAGGCGAAAAGCGGACTTTCCGATGTAAAGATAGCTTTCGCCTACGCCAGTGTGGCCTACGATCTGGAAAAATTGCTTGAGGGTATAGGCGAAGAACTACCGGGGGTTCCCGTTCTGGGAA
>JAISQU010000021.1 GCA_031274005.1 Spirochaetales bacterium | reverse complement strand
GCCATATCCGTAGCGCCATGCGACTAAATATGGTATTGCTGTCTGGAAGCGTTTTTTATGGGTAAAAGCATTCAAATTGCTGACAATTTGAATGCTTTTGGGGATTGCAGGACAAATTTCTTCAAATTTGGAATTGCTGTGTATTAATCGCAAGGGTACAGCAACTGCCGTTCCGCTTATGCCCCATCCGCACATTCCCGTGATTGGCCCTTACTTTGAGGCCGCCCGCTCCGACTCCCGTATGAACGCGGCGATTTTGGAATCCTCACCCTTGATGTGCGCTACCAGCCAGCGGACAATAACGGAATAAACCTTATTGCTTAAATCGGCCGATGAACCGGACTCCTTGTACTCCGCGATGAGGGTGAGGGCTGTTTGCTTAAAATCATCGTGGAGTTTTTTGTGCTCTTCGTAACCGGGGTAATGATATTTAAGCTGTAACGCCTCCTCATCCCCGAAATGCTTCAGCGTATAAGCCGCCAGAAAATCCAGGGCCTCGCCAAGTACGGAGGAACCCCGGCCGCTCGTACAGGCGTCCACCAAATCGCTGGTCAGCTTAAATAACTGCCGGTGCTGGGTATCAATTTCTTCGTTCCCGGTTTCCAGTTCAGCGTTCCAGGCGACCCCGTACTTCCACTCAGACATACCGGCTTTTGATACCGGCGGGGTTTCAGGAAGCGGGTTTTCCGGGGAGGCGCCGGCTGTCCCGCCGCCGGCATCCTGCGGCGCCGCTGTCCGGGATCGTGAGGAAATTTTCCTTTTTGAAGGCAAATATTTGCGTAATGCGACCAGCACGTCGTCAAAGTCCAGGGGTTTGCCTACGTGCCCGTTCATACCAATCCGGATGCATTTTTCAATATCCTCGCGGAACACGTTGGCGGTCATGGCGACTATAGGCACCTGCTTCGCCTCAGGAATATCCAGAGCGCGGATGCGGCGCGTCGCCTCGTAGCCGTCCATCTCCGGCATCTGCACATCCATAAAAATCATATCATATATATCCGGCGCCGCGCTGAACATTTTTAGAGCCTCCACCCCGTTTTCCGCGCAGTCTATGGTCAGCAAAGTCGGTTCGAGAAGGGCCATGACGATTTCGCGGTTTATTTCCACATCTTCGGCCAGAAGGACGCGGTAGCCCTCAAAAGAATCTACCGTGTCATTTTGAGACTTATTCCCTGTGAGCAGATTGTCCATGCCCATGCACTCGTTAATACAATCGGCTATAGAGGATGGAAACAGGGGTTTGGACAGAAATTTATCCACCCCGGCGCTTTTCGCGTCCGCCTCTATGACATTCCATTCCGTAGCGGAAATCATAATAATAACGGATTTACCGGCGCCGCCCTCTTTTATTTTCCGGGAAAGTTCTATGCCGTCCATGCCGGGCATTTTCCAGTCCACAAGGTAAACATCATACGGGCCCGTGCGCTCAATCAGTTCTACCGCTTCTTCGCCGCTGGCGGCAATATCACAGTTCACGCCAAAACCCAGAAGGATTTCCTTCAGGTAGTCCCGTATCCCCGGATCATCATCCACAGCGATAATCCGTATGTTTTTCCAATCCACGCCGGGGTTCAAAAGGCTCTGCCGCGTCCCCTGTCCGCGTTTCACCTGAACGGTAAAAGCGAAGGTGGACCCTTTGCCGGGCTCTGATTCTATCCATATTGTGCCGCCCATAAGTTCGACAATCCGTTTGCTTATGGCAAGCCCCAGCCCCGTGCCGCCGAATTTACGGGACGTAGTGCTTTCGGCCTGCTCAAAAGAAGTAAAAAGCCGGGACTGCTGCTCCTGCGAAATTCCAATCCCCGTATCGCTTACGTCAATCCGGATGGTACAGACGCCGTCTTCTTCTTTCGCCAAAGACACCTTCAGGGTTATTGAACCCCGTTCCGGCGTAAACTTCACCGCGTTCCCCAGAAGGTTGGTAATCACCTGGGCCAGCCTCTGATCGTCGCCGATAACATAACGCGGAATATTCCTGTCGATATGTACGGTAAAATTCTGAGCCTTTTCGTCCACCCGAAAATTGATGATATTTGCCACTTTTTGGAGCGTCTTTTCAAAATCGAACTCCACGAAGGAAAGTTCAAAGCGGTTGGCCTCAATTTTTGACATATCCAGAATGTCATTTATAACGCCAAGAAGATGTACCGAGGCGTCTTCGATTTTATCCAGACAATAATCTTTGCGTTCAATATCGGTGGAGGTTTTCGCTATGGAAGTCATCCCGATGATGGCGTTCATCGGCGTCCTCATCTCGTGGGACATATTTGAAAGAAAGTCGCTTTTGGCGCGGCTGGCCGCCCTGGCCTCCTCTATGGAACGTTCCAGCTCTTTTTGCATGGTAATCATCTGGGTTATCTCGATACAGTCCCCTACCACTGCGGTAGTTTCCCCCTTTTCATCTACTATGGGAACCGTATGAACGCTAAAGACCTTACCGTCTATATCAGAGTTCCACGCCTGGGGCCCTTCTGCGAATGTTTTTTCCACCCGCTCAATAATATCCAGATGCCGGTTTTTCGTGAGGGCTATCCCCAGGGGCTTACCAACCAGAAACGCGGGAGTAACTCCCAGCACATTGAGGTACAGCCCATTAAAGGATTCAATGATACGGTCCTTGTTGATACTCCATATAACACCGCTATAGTTATTTACCACCGCCTCAAAGCGCGCCGCGGAATTGGATAAATTCCGGCGTATAATATAGTTTTCGATGGATCTGCCCAAAATCGCGCCAACGGTTTTCAGAAAATTAACCTCGCCGTCGCCCCACACAAAAGATTGCCTCATGCTGCTGAGCCCCATAAAGCCCCAAAATTTTCCTTCGACATGAAGCGGCAGGTTAAAAAAACTTATCATACCCGCGCCCCGCGCCTCGGCAAAAACAGAGGGGTCAAATTCGCGCAAATCAGATACGGCTATAAAAGGCGCCGTCGGAATCATGCCGTATCCCGACGCGGCCCCGCCGTTCTCGCCGGAGCAGCTTATCCGGCTGCCAAGACGCCGGGGGACATCTGCGTTTTTCACCCACTCGAAGGTACACTCAAAGTACTGCTCTTCGGGATACGCCTCAAAAATCCCGAAGGCGTCTACACCCATAAACCGGCCCACCGCCTGCAGCATGTTATTCACGTTATCATTAAAGCCCAGAGGCGCCGCCATGTTTAAAGCGGCCGACGCAAGAACCTCCTGCCAGGACAATTCGTTGCGGAGCATCCGTGTCGTTTCATCGCGCACCAGAGCGTTAGCCAGGAGAAGGCTCCCGGACCGGAGAATGCCTTCTTCGTCCTTTGAAAATTCCCGTTCCCTGTGACAGTCGTCAAAACTGACAAAGCCCCAAAACTCATCCTGCAAAAACACGGGAATCACCAGAATAGACTTTATGCCGTAGGGAGCAAGGCGTTCCTGTTCGCGCGGGGAAAGGCGCCGCAGGGGGCCTTTTACAGTTTCCCCCTCAGAAAACTTGTGTTCCCATTCGGGGATACTTGCGATATAGGGAAACTCATAGGGGGATTCCATGCCCGCCTGTACCGTGTCCTGCCGTAACGCGGCCTCTTTATCAAGCCACTCAAAAATTTGTACGTAATAGAGTATTCCGCCCTTTATCTGGTTTTTCCAGATATATATGCGGTCCACATCAACGCCCCGCGCCATCATCTCCATACCCCGCCGCAGAGCATCCTTGAAATTATCCGTGTCGGAAGCCAAAAGGAGGTCGGCCATGTCGTTTACGGCGTGCAGAAGCCTGTCCTGCCGGACAAGTTCGGCGGTACGTTCCCGTACCGTTAATTCAAGTTTTTTTCGCTCCTGCCCGCGCCGCAGGAACATAACCAAGATCAGGGCAAAAAGACACAGCATAAGGCCCGATGCGCCGATAAGCCAGGGGACCTGAGCCTGGGCCATTTTCCCCCGGTAATCAAAAACCCGCCGGGTCCAGCGGTCGGATATGCTCTGCATATCTATCAGTTTCTGAGCCTTGGATACGATGGAACATAAAACTATTTCTCTGGCGTTAAAACCGAAGGTGGATTCAAAAGGTTCCTTAAATACCAGATTTGCCTTGAAGCCCGGACGCTCCGCAAAATTGGTTAAACTCAGAAGCAGGTTCCTGGTGGCCATGACAAGATCCGTCTCACCCCGCTCCAGCGCGTCAAAAGCCTCCCCCGTATTCATGTATTCTACTGTGCCGGGATGATGCGGAAACCAGGTACGGAATACCTCGGCATACGCGCTGTCCTTTATAAGCCCGACGCGGGAATAAAGAACCTCATTGATATTGACATCTTTATATTCTGTGCGGGACAACAGGGCGTAGTAGTCGGTCTGATACGAGCTTTCCGGCCACAGGAAACGGTTTTCCCGCTCCTGAGAGCGGATCAGTTCCGAAAGCATCACCGCCTCGCCTCTTTCAAGCATATCCAGCAGTTCGGGCCATTCCACAAGATTACTGTTCGCGGCGGAGAAGGTCAGTCCCGTAAGGGCGGAGATCTCCTCAAGCACATCAAAAGAAATTCCCTGCCATTCCCGCTCCTGATCGTTGTAAAAACTGGCCGGATAATTGTCGTATTCGGCGGCCACAAGAATAGGAAGATTCAACCGCATCCGGCCGCGGATATATACCTGTTCCTCCCTTGTAAGCCGGCTGAACAGTTTATGGCGCAGATAATTCTGATGCCCCTGGTGATACATACTGATAAGCTGACGGGCCGCGCCGCTGCGCAAGGCTTTCTGTATAACCGCGATAACAGGCGCACTATCGGGGTTTTGCGTTGTGAGGGAGACCGGCCCGTATGTGAGAGGAAGAAAATCTTCCGCGACCACATCGCCGTAAATATCGAAGGCGGCTTCGGCAATACCCTCATCGAAAAAGGCGTCTATTTCGCCGCTCTTAAGCATCCGGTAGGCTATATCGTAATCACCGATAAAAACCTCTTCAAAGGAATTGCGTTCAAGAAGCGCGATCTGGTCATACGTGGTCGTCCCCTCCAAAAAGGCATACCGAAGGGGCCGGAATTTGGCTATATCCAATAATTCCTCGCTGCCCGCTATACGCATAAATTTGATCGAGCGTTCGGCAATGGCGTCGCTCATATAATATATCTTGCGGCGCTCCTCCGTGGCGGTCAGCTCGCCGGTAAAATCAATCTCCCGGGATTCCAAACCGGCAATCAGGGCGTCCCATTCATAGATGGCAGGTTCAAAAGGTATTCCAAACAGGTTCGTAAGCCAATCACAGAACAGGGCGGTGTATCCATCGATTTTGCCGTCCGCGTCATAAAATGTTTCGGTAGTCAGATTCATGCCATAGACGAAACGGCTCTTCTGTTCCCGCAAAGTCTCAATGGCCGCGATTTCTTCTCCGGTTACCCCCGGTATATCCCTATATGAAGAATAGAAAGGATCCTCGTCCTGCTCCTGGAGCCGGTTCACCCTGCCGCAGCCGGGCATACATAAAAGAAGTAGTCCGGCGGAAAACAGCCAGGCCGTTTTTTTGATCCTGCGCATACAACCCACCTTTGCTGCATTTCAGCCTGGGAGACTGTCGAGCTTCGTCAAAAAACCAACCCAATAGGTTAATTTTCAGCCATTTTTCGATCAAAATACTAACCTATTGGGTTAGAAAATGCCCAAAAAATGAAGAAACGCAACAGGCTGATAGGCAATACCAGCGGGAAACCCAGCCGGGTTTCCGAACGAGCCTACTGTAGCATATTTAATAAGAAAGTAAAAGAGAGCCGCGGGGCAGGATAAACGCATAGAAATGAAAATCTGAAAAAAACAGAGAAATTAACCACAGACCACACGGAAAACACAGACTCCTTGTTCAAAATTTTCGCTTTTGTCCGTGGTGTCTGTGTCGTCCGTGGTTAAAAATCTTAGTTTCTCTATGATTTTATCTAAATTCCATTAAGAAA
>JAISQU010000013.1 GCA_031274005.1 Spirochaetales bacterium | reverse complement strand
GCGGCTGTCTGCGGTGATGTTTTTGCCTCTCCTTCGCAGGTTCAGGTGTATCAGGCCATTAAAGACTCCGCGGGGAGCAAGGGCGTTCTTCTTATCATCAAAAATTACAGCGGCGATATTATGAATTTTCAGAACGCCGCCTTTCTTGCCGGAATGGACGGCATAGAGGTCGATTACATCAAGGTGTGCGACGATATTGCCGTTGAGGACAGCCTGTATACGGTAGGGCGGCGGGGTGTTGCCGGTACGGTATTGGTACACAAAATCGCCGGCGCTGCCGCGCAGGCAGGCAAAAGCCTGAGCGAGGTTAAAAGGATTGCGCAGAAAACAGCCGATAATGTGCGCAGTCTTGGTTTTGCCCTTTCCTCCTGTACCGTCCCCGCAAAAGGAACGCCAACCTTTTCGCTTGCGGAGGACGAGATGGAATACGGCATCGGTATTCATGGCGAACCGGGAATCCGCCGGGAAAAAACCGCCGATGCGGGAAATCTGGCGAAAAGAATTATTCCCGCCATTATCGCGGACCTTAAAATGGGAAATAACGGCGAAGCGGCATTGCTGGTTAACGGTTTCGGGGCAACGCCGCTTATGGAACTTTATATCCTCGCTTATTCAGCCATGTCGGAATTGGCCGCGGCGGGTATAAAGACCTATCGTGTATTCGCGGGCAACTATATGACCAGCCTGGATATGGCCGGCGCTTCCCTCTCGCTTTTAAATCTGGATACCGAATTAAAAAATCTTCTTGACGCGAAGTGTGACGCCCCATTTTTTACGGTAAACGGCAGCGTACAGCCGCCCGTATTTCAACCAGCGGTTTCGGAAGAGCAGGATAGTAACGTATCCGGCAAAGCGCAAACCGATTCAAAATACGCGCTTATTAAAAATGAAACGGTCTCCCTGGAAAATTTTATATACATCGTAGACAGGATGGCTGAGGTTATTATCGAAAACGAGGTAGCGTTTTGCGATTTGGACGCCCATGCCGGCGATGGCGATTTTGGAATGAGCGTGGCAAAAGGTTTCAGACGCCTGAAATTTGAATGGGAAACGATCCTGTCAAAATCCAAAACAATAGGGGATTTTCTTGATGCCTGTTCCATGGTGATTATGGAATACTGCGGCGGCGCTTCCGGGCCAATCTGGGGTTTCGCGTTTAAGTATGCCGCGAAGTCCGCAGCGAACAAAACCGGGTTGGATATTAAGGATTTTGCGCGGATGATGCAGGCTGCTGTCGCGGGTATTCAGGAAGTTGGCAAGCGCTCGTTTGGCCGCGGCGCTGTTGTGGGGGACAAAACCCTCATTGACGCGCTCGCCCCCTGCGCGGATGCCTGGAGTGACGCCGCCGAAAAGAATATGGGTTTTCTTCCGGCATTTAAGAAGGCCGCGGAAGACGCGGTAACCGGTGCAGAAAAAACAAAGGGCATAGTCGCGCGTATGGGCAGGGCGGAAAATGCCGGCGAACGAAGCCTGGGCTATCCGGACGCGGGAGCGCATGCCCTGGGTGTCATTTTTACCGAAATCGCGAAAGCTATAAAATAGTTAGCAATAACTTATTACGAGAGCCGGTTCCAATATTAAACCGTTTTTTGAAACCCGTGGGGCGCAAGGGATTGTAGGGGCGCGAAGCGGCCGCGCCAGCGGCGGAACCCCCGAAAAGCCCGGTTTTTGCCAAGCAAAAATGCGCACGAGTGATTACGGTTTTCATTTTGGAACAGGCTCACGATATAATGACTTACGCGATAGACAGCCTAATTTAAGCGGAGTTAGGGGTTAAATTATAGACTGTGTACTATCAGCCTGTTGCGCTTAAGGCGGAGTCATTGCCGCAATGGCCCCGCGACGCTCAAGGCGGCGCAATTTTGCGGGGGTTGCTCGCAACGGAAAACCGTTGCTGCCCGCCCAAGCGTCCCGAGTAATGCGTTTTCGGGTCTTCCCGAAAATCGGGGGAGCCGTCTTCGGCTCACATGTATTAGAAGTCCGACAGGCTCCCGCCTCATTCAAGAGACCTGTGAAGAACGGTATACAAAACAAAAAGGGGGAAGTCTATCCGCGTACCGGCAACAAGCCTGCGAAGGGCTTCGAAGGTTTTTTCCAGTTCGGCCCCCGCGTATTTGCCCAGACGCCGGCCAAAATTCCGTACGCGTTTTTCCTGAAAAACCGTCTCAAGGCATGCGTCCAGGGCTTCGGCCTCGGCCTCCCACTCCGGAAGCAGGGCCAGGCGGGCAAACGGCTCCCCCGCGTTTTCGGCATTGCCGGCGGAGTTGTAAATACTTAACAGCCGCGCGGGATCGGCGCCGTCGAACTGCGCAAGATAATCTTCAACTTTTTTGACAAAATCGCTTTCTGTAAAGGCTATGGCATCAATAATCGTATACAGTTCACCCCGTTTTTCTTCCGCGCTGCGGGACGCCAGAAAACGCTTCCCGATAAGAAGCCAGGTAATCACTGACGCCGCTCCCGCGATAAGAAGTTCGTCTATTACGGGAAGGGGGTCGCGGATAACGAAGGACGCGAAAAAATACGCGACAAGGAATACCCCCGCGCAGATAAGAAAACGGGGGATAAAACGCTGTTCAAACACCCACTGTTTTACCGCCTCGTCGGCCAGCCGGTACAGATCGCCGCGCAGCAGGGTAACCGATTCAATCCGCGGCTCTTTTCCGTAGCGGCCGCACAGGGAAAAGCCCTGGACCTGGGAAATAAAATCCCTGTCCGCCGGGAGGGAATGCAGGAACTCCGGCCGGGCCTTTGCGCGGCTTATATGGAAAATATACAAACTTTGGCGTTCGTTTAAACGTCTGGTCATGGGACCAGCAATAAATACCACAAAAATGGTAAAATAGCAATGGGGATAGCATGAAACACACAAAACCTGATTTTGATACGTTTTATTCCGGCCTTTTCGGCGGCCGCTGGCCCGTCCTGAAGGCGGCCCTGCAAAGACAGCCTGAAAGCGCCGCTTTTTCGCGGGGGCTTCTGGCGCCGTATTACCTTGACGCCGCTTCGGCCGCGGCCGCGTTCTGCCTTGGGGAAACAGGAAACGCCCGCGTTCTGGATATGTGCGCGGCGCCGGGGGGCAAAACCCTGATACTGGCTTCTACGCTGGGACCCGCGGGCAGCATCACGGCAAATGAGCGTTCGGCCAGCAGGAGAGCGCGGCTCATCAGGGTTCTGGATGAACATCTTCCCCACGAGCTGAGGCGGCGGGTCGGCGTTACAGGACATGACGCCGCCCGGTGGGGTTTGTATGAACAGAACGCCTATGACCTCGTACTTCTGGACGCGCCCTGCTCTTCGGAGCGACACCTGCTTTTGAATCCCGCGCGCCTTGAGTCCTGGTCGCCCGCGCGTATAGCTCACCTTGCCCGGCAGTCTTACGCTATGCTTCTGGCCGCTCTTGCCGCGGCAAAGCCGGGCGGCCGGGTGCTTTACAGTACCTGCGCCCTGTGCGCAGGGGAAAACGACGAAGTCGTCGCTCGTGTTCTTAAGAGGCGGCCCGGACTCGCGCGGCCGGCTGCGGCGCGGGCGGTCCTTCCCGAAGGTTTTGCCGGAACGCACACTCTGCGCGCGGAACAAGCGGAATTCGGCGCGAACATCCTGCCCGACACCTCCGGCGGTGCGGGACCTATCTACTTCGCCCTGCTCAAAAAAAATGATGACGCCTGAAATCCGCCTTCCGCAATGCCGCATATACGTTATTGGATGTGTTCGGAAATCCGGCCCCGGTCCCTCTGGGGTGCACCAATTTTTTCCGTGCGCCTTTTTTGCGAAGCAAAAAACCGGACCAAAAAACCGCACGGCGAAGCCCTAAACTTGACCCATAACTCGATGATTGATTACATATTTCAGGAATTTCTAACCGCAAAGTCGAAAAAGTCGAAGAAGTTTTTGCTGGAAGCCCGGGTTTTACCTTGTTAT
>JAISQU010000001.1 GCA_031274005.1 Spirochaetales bacterium | reverse complement strand
TAATTTCAAACTCTTCGCGGGTTATGTCGCTCGGGTAATTATGCATTTCCCCCCCTCCCCTATTTTTTACATAATTATACCCTGCGGCTTCCCTCCTGTAAAGATTCTGAACAGGCTCTTAAACCGGCATCGGCGCTTTCTGCATTTTTTTCTTTCCCGTCATCCCGTTCTTGAGTAAATTCTTTACGGAGATGACCCGGATTTTTAAAAAAGTAATTTTTCGCGGCAAGCGAAAACCCTTACGCTGCCGCTTAGAGCGGCAATTTTTTCCCGCTCTAAGGCGCTTGTAAGAGGCGGGAACGCTTTTCATACTTCTCAGCATGTCGCATGTGCAAAGCATTCTCGCGGAAAATATAAAAATCGCGCGCAACCGTTTGGGACTTTCCCAGGCGCGCCTCGCCGAGATCTGCGAACTCTCCACAAGTTTTGTCGGAGAAATAGAATTAGGAAAAAAGTTCCCTTCCGCCCAGAATTTTGAACGCCTCAGCGAAGCTCTGGGCCTCAGACCCTATCAACTGCTCTACGAAAAAGAAGAATGGGAAATCTACGATAAGTACGATAACATTGCGGATATGAAAACAGAATTGAAAGAAAAACTGAACGCCCTGCTGGAAGAAGTCATCCGCAAACATTTACGGAGTTCATGATGGTAAAAGTAGAGGAGCTTCTTGCCGTTAATCTGAAATTTAACCGTGTCCGTCTGGGATTTTCCCAGGCGCGTATCGCCGAACTCTGCGATCTACCCGTGGCGTATATTAAAGAACTGGAAAACGGGAAGAGGTTTCCCTCAGCCGAAAAACTTGAACGCATAAGCGAAGCCCTTGGCGTTAAGCCCTATGAAATGCTTTACGAGGGCGATGAATGGGAAGCCCGCGACAGCCGCGACAATCTTGCGGGCCTCTACCTTGAACTGACAGAAAAAATCAACACCCTGCTTGATGAAACCATCCACAGGCGTCTGGGCTTTTAAGCCTTTATCCTTCCGCCCCTTGTAACAGAAAATGCAAGCAGTCATACTACCCCGTATGTCCGCCCTGCAAAAACTCGTGGCCGCGAACCTGAAACATTTCCGCACTCGTCTGGGCTTTACCCAAAAACACCTTGCCGAACTTACGCATCTGTCCCTCAGTACCATCAGGGAAATGGAAGCAGGAAAAAGATTTCCCACAGCGGAAAGCCTGGAACATCTCGCCTTTGCCCTTGGCCTGAAGCCCTACAAACTGCTGTACGACAAAGAACGAATGGAAATCTACGACAAATTTGACCGCATCGCAAATTATTACTGCGAACTGAATCAAAAAATAAACAACGCCCTTGATGAGACAACCCACAAATACCTGAAGGCATCCGGGGTTATTTAAGAGCGCGGTAAACCGGCCCGGCAATTAACCGGGAACTGCCCCCGCAATTCCCGGCGGACTTTATTTTCCCGCTTCTTTCCGTAAGGCGTCGGCCTTATCGGTTTTCTCCCAGGTAAAACCTTCGCGGCCAAAGTGACCGTAGCAGGATGTACTCTGATAAATGGGTTTACGCAGATCAAGCGCCTTAATGATGCCCGCGGGTGAAAGATCAAACACCTTGTTTACAGCCCCGGCGATAAGGTCTTCGGGAACGGCGCCGGTATCGAAGGTATCAACCATAACGGACACGGGGAAAGGTACGCCTATGGCGTAGGCCAGTTCCACTTCGCAGCGTTCGGCAAGACCGGCGGCGACAATGTTCTTTGCCACATAGCGGGCCATGTACGCCGCGGAGCGGTCTACCTTGGAAGGGTCCTTACCGCTAAAAGCGCCGCCGCCGTGCCTGCCCATGCCGCCGTAGGTATCGACAATGATTTTTCTGCCCGTCAGACCCGTATCCCCGTGGGGGCCGCCTATAACAAACCGGCCTGTCGGGTTAACAAAATACTTTGTGTTTTTATCCAGCAGGCCCGTAGGCTCCAGCACAACCCGGATAATCCTGTCGATGATCTCCCGCTTTAAATCATCATAAGAAATAGTGTCGTCATGCTGATG
This sequence comes from Spirochaetales bacterium, assembly GCA_031274005.1. Lineage (GTDB taxonomy): Bacteria > Spirochaetota > Spirochaetia > DTKZ01 > DTKZ01 > JAISAF01. The sequence goes on along the minus strand of JAISQU010000001.1, from coordinate 17,596 downwards.
ACTGACCACAACGGTATCAATACGTTTGGGCTTATACCCTTCGTATTCGATTGTAACCTGGCTTTTGGAGTCCGGCCGCAGCCAGGTGGCTACCCCGTCTTTGCGGATCTTCGCGGCGTGCTGCAAAATCTTATGGGCGTAACTAATGGGCGCCGGCATAAGTTCCGGAGTTTCCAGACAGGCAAAACCGAACATCATACCCTGGTCGCCCGCCCCCTGAAGGCCCTCAAACTCCTTAAGCCCCTGACCGCTTACACCCTGATTAATATCGGGGCTTTGGGAGTGAATGACATTGACCACGCTCATACTTTCGTAGTCAAGACCATATTCAGGCTTGGTGTAGCCGATTTTTTTCGCCACGCCGCGGGCAATCTCCTGAACATCGACATAGCCCTTTGTGGTAATTTCCCCGCCCACAAGCACCATACCCGTGGTCGTAAAAGTCTCGCAGGCAACGTGGCTGTCCGGATCCTGCGCAAAGCAGGCGTCCAGCACCGCATCACTTACCTGGTCCGCCAGTTTGTCGGGATGCCCCTCCGAAACTGATTCGGACGTAAAAAGATAACTCCGCTTTTTTTCCATGATTTTTCTCCCCATGGTTTTCCCACCCCGGGGTTCATGGCATACCGCCCGCTATCCCCGTAGATGTGTCTGAGGCTGGTCGGAACAGCAGACTGTTCCTGCTCGCCCTAACATTCTGAGCTGTTTTAAGGCCCGTTTTCCGTTTTTAGTACCGGTAATGATCCGGCTTGTAAGGCCCGTCCGCCGGAACGCCGATATACGCCGCCTGAGCGGGCGTCAGCTTCGTCAGCTTGACTCCAATCTGGGCAAGATGAAGCCGGGCGACCATCTCATCAAGATACTTGGGCAGCACATATACCCGTTTATCGTACTTCGCGAGGTTCTGCGCCAGCTCAATCTGAGCCAGAACCTGATTCGCGAAAGAGTTCGACATAACAAAAGAAGGATGCCCCGTGGCAAGCCCCAGGTTCAGAAGACGCCCCTCAGCCAAAATCAGTACGCTGTGCTTGCCCGGAAATGTCCACTTGTCATACTGGGGTTTAATCTGGGTTCTTTTAATTCCCCGCACCTTCGCCAGACCCATCATGTCAATCTCATTATCAAAGTGCCCGATATTACCCACAATGGCCCCATCCTTCATTTTACTCATGTGAGCCACGGTAATGACATTGCGGTTTCCCGTCGCGGTAATAAAGAAGTCCGCGATATCCACAACATCTTCCACGGTTTTCACCTCATACCCTTCCATTGCGGCCTGAAGCGCGCAAATAGGGTCGATTTCCGTAATGATAACGCGGCAGCCCTGGCCGCGCAGACTCTGGGCGCAGCCCTTGCCGACCTCCCCGTAACCGCAGACAACAGCGACCTTGCCGCCTATCATAACATCGGTTCCCCGGTTGATACCGTCAATAAGGGAGTGGCGGCAGCCGTATACATTGTCAAACTTCGATTTGGTTACGCTGTCGTTTACATTGATGGCGGTAAAAAGCAGGCTGCCGTCCTGCTCCATCTGGTACAATCTATGAACGCCGGTAGTCGTCTCCTCGGTAACCCCCCGAATGGCCGCCGCGGTCTTTGTCCAGCGAAAGGGGCTTCTTTTATAGACGCGCTCAAGGCACACGAGAAGTTCCCGCACATCTTCGGGATCGTTCTTTTTGGGCAGGGGAACTTTGCCCTTTTTTTCAAAAACCACGCCCTGATGCACCATAAGAGTCGCGTCTCCGCCATCGTCAACGATTTGATCCGGGCCTTCCCCGCCGCCAAAATCCAGAGCTTTATCGGTACACCACCAATACTCCGCGAGAGTCTCCCCTTTCCAGGCAAAAACAGGAACTCCGCCGGGATCTTTGGGCGTACCCCGGCCCACAACAACAGCCGCCGCCGCGTGATCCTGGGTAGAAAAAATATTGCAGGAACACCAGCGCACATCCGCGCCCAGCTCCACAAGAGTTTCTATAAGGACAGCGGTCTGAATAGTCATGTGCAGGCTGCCCGTTATTTTAAGCCCCTTGAGAGGTTTCTTTTTCGCATACTGCGCCCGGATAGCCATAAGACCCGGCATCTCTTTTTCCGCAAGATCCATCTCGCGGCGGCCCCAGTCCGCCAAATCAATATCCCTGATTTTATAGTCCATACACAACTCCTTATATTTTCACCAGAACATCCCGCAGCTTCCCGGACTTCCGTTCCGCCGGATTCCGGCCCGCGGCTAAATCCCCTGACCGCTCGTTTTCCCCATACAAAATAAAACTTTCAGCGGGAACAGCGCCCTCAGCATCTGCCCGTCCGTACGCAATATTATATTTCCCGCATACATGTTCCACAATAAAATCCACATCGCTGGCGCCAACAAGAAAAACAGAAGTAAAGCCCGCGCTTTTCACCCCGCGGACAAGCTCCACAATGCTATTTTTATAGTATACAATGTTTTTCAGCGTTCGTTTGAAATATTTATAGCTCCTTCCGGCAATCTCCTCCATACCGGCGGGCGAAACAGCGTACATAATATTTCTGTTGTTGATCTTCCGCACCGTCAGAAACCCCTTCGTAGCAAGCCGCTTTACGATGGCGTTTGTCATACCCAGCGACATACCCACAACTTCCGCCAAATCCCTTTGGCGAACCTTATCGCGGTTATAAATATTTTGGAGAACCTGAAATTCCCTGTCGTCCTGAATGCTGAGAATATCCATAAAATAATGTTTAGGGCAAAGTCCGCCCTTCCGAAAAATGATTTCGGTTTTAAATAATAAAATGATATGCCGAACCCGGACAGACGCCGCCGAAACTTGCTGCCCACCGGCCCCCGGCAAATATAGAAAAACAGAATAGAAAATTGTTCAGAAACTAAAATTTCCGAGCAATTCTAATGTTCAGTTGCCGAACAATATACCTCATGTTAAAAAAAAATACAAGCATTTTTAGCCATAATTGTCAAGCTGCCGAGATGCGGTTCGCATAGGCGAACCGCATCTCGGCCCCGGAAATTGCGGTGAAAGTCACCAGTGCGCTACAGGCGACACAACAAAGAGCCTGAATGCAAAGCAATTGCGCAGCAATTGCACTTTCGGGTTATGTCCCATCCGCATATTTCCGTGAAAGCGTTCCCGCCGCAAGGCGGGGCGGAAATTGGGGCCAGCCCGTCTTCGACTTTTTCGACTTGGCGGTTAGAATTCTTTTCTTATGTGAACCGGTTCCAAAATGAAACCATTTTTTGAAGCCCGTGGGGCGCAATGGGATTGAGCGACCGCTCAGTTTAACGAACACGAAAAATCGCTTCGCGATTTTTACGGCAGGGGCTTTTGTATACGCCGGGCCGTTTGCCTCGTTTGGCAAGCACACGGCTTCGCCGTGCGATTTCCTGGCCCGGTTTTTGCCGAGCAAAAATGCGCACGAATGATTATGGTTTTCATTTTGGAACCGGCTCATTTATGCTCCGCAGTTCAGCTTGTGTACCGCGAGCGAAGCGCCGAAGACTTTCCGCGCGGAGGCTTCCAGGGTTTCGTCCTTTGTTAAAAGAACGAGCTGCCAGCCCGTTGTTTTGCGGAATTCTTCCAGCACGGCAAGGGCGCGGTCTGTCCGCCGCCTGTCCAGGGTAATGAACGGTTCATCCAGAACAATGACGGCCCTGCGTTCGGGCGCGGCGGACTTGCGGGCAAGAACAAGCCGCGCGGCAAGAAGAAAGGCGTCGCGGGTTCCCGCGGAGAGAACGCCGCTGTCTTTCTGCGGATCCGGCGAAAGCCTGCCTGTTTCCCGCGCCGCGCCGTCGGCATCCGAAACGCGGGCGCCGTCGGCCGTATACCCGCACAGGCTTACTGTCCGCTGCGCGCCGGTAAAAGCGGAAAATGTTTCTCCTATTTCACGCGACAACTCCCCCAGCATACCATCGGAATCCGCGGACAGGGAAATAAAAATCTCCCGCGCGATTTTTATTGCCTCAATTTCCTTTTCGATTTCCCCAAGGCGGCGCTTTTTTTCCGCCACGCCTTTTTCACAGGCGGCCATCTTCTCGGGAATTCCCCGAAACTGTCCCCGTACCGTTCCCTCGCCTCTGCCATAATTTTCCCGGTTTTCCTTCTCCCGCGCCTGCGCCTGTTCAAGCCGCGCTTTTTTCTCTTTCAGGATATTTTCTTTTCTCCGGATTTCGGCGGGAGGCAGTTCCTGCCCGGTAATTTTTCTGTTGAGCTCATCAACCTTGCGCCTGAGCATGTCCTCAAGGGCCGTTACCGAGGAGGCATTGTGAGCCGCGCGCCAGGTTTCCAGTTTCTCCTCCAGTTCCGAGCACTGCGCGAGGAGGGCTTCCTTTGTTCCCAGCCGTGAAGCGTAGTCCTCCGTGCTTGTTACCCCGGCAGTCTCAAGGGCTTCCAGCAGGTCACGCCGCGCCGCGCGGTAAGCGAGTTCGGCCTGTTTGCCGCGGGCGGCGCAGGCTGCGGCCTCCTCCTCATTCAGAGCCTCCTGCCGCACAATATTCTGAAAATTGTCCTCCGCGAAAGCGGCCTTATCCGCGGCGCTGTTCAGGACGGCTAAAACCTCGTCATATGAAACGCCCATATCTTCGCCGGTCTGGTTTTTCCAGCTTTGCCGGACAAAGTTCAAAGCCGCGTCCAGCGCGCTCGTGTCCTCGCGGATTCTGCGGGAGGCTGAAACAGCCGCCAGAAAAGACGCCGCGACAGCGCCCGCGCCAAAAAACCACAGCCTGTACGCGGACGGACCCGCAAGATACCCCGCTGCGCCCGCAAGAAAAACAATCACCGCCGCCGCAAGCGGCGCTTTTCTCCAGGCGGTGTATGTTTTCCGCGTTATGAGTTTCTCGCGGGGAACGATGTTTTCCTTCAGCCCCGCCGCGAGGCTTCTCTGCCTTTCCGCGCGGTCCCTGTCGGCCGCCCGCCTGTTTTTTTCCTGGATAAGACGCTGGCGGTTTTTCACCGTCTCATTTTCGGCGCAGGCCGCGGCTTCGGTCTCCGCCTTGAGCCTGCCGAGATCTTTGTCCTGCTTCACCAGTTTTTCCAGTTCCGCGGGGTTGCAGCGGGAATATTTTTCCAGATCCCTGTTCTTGCGGAGGCTGCCGGTAATATCGGCCAGCGCGTCTTCGGCTGTTTTTTTCTCCCTCAGAAAATTCTGCTGCTCAAGAGATTGTTCCAGCGCGGCGATTTCCGCCTTGAGGGCAGCCGTTTCTTTTTCTGTTTGCTGTACCCCCCGGTTCATGTCCTCGACCTGCTTTTCCAGGGCAAGACACTTCTCTCTCTCCTCCCGGACGCCCGCGAGTTCTTCATTCAGTTTTTCGATTTCCGCCGCCAGCCGCCCGGCCTCGTTCCCCAGCGATCCCTTCTTTCTTTCGCTCAGGTGTTTATCCAGCGCCGCCGCCGCGGCCTGGGGATTGATGCCTCCGGAAAAAAGAGAAGCCTTGACGTTGTTCATCCATTCAGAGTTTTTGTCGATCTCAAGATTGATCATTCCGGAGCGTACGGCGAAGAGATTCAGGAAATCCGCCTCATCAAGGCTGACGGGATCCGCCTCAAAGTCAAGAAAGACAATTCGCTCTTTTTCCTTGACGCCGTAGCGCGCCGTAAGCCTTTTCCCCGAAAGGGTAGTTCCCCGCGGATTGCATAAGCCGTCAAGCAGCGCGTCAAAGACAGTTGTTTTCCCCGCTTCGTTTTCGCCGCAGAAAAGCGTTACGGGGGCAAAAACAAAATCCTGGCCGCGGAATTTGCCGAACTTTTTCAGGCTGAGTTTCCTGATCATTTGCGGCCCTCCATAATTTCCTTGATGATTCGCAGCCCCTCAAGCCGCGCGAGATTATAGACCTCCGGGGAGCAATCCGCGGAAGCGGCAAAAAGATCTTTCCGCCGCGCCTGCGTATACCGGTCCGCCACCTCTTCCCATTTTTCAAGGAACCTCCGGGCAAGGGGGTGAGAAGATATGCCTTCAAGAACAAAGAGCTTCTCTTTCGATACGCTTACCCTGCGGTATTTTTTTTCCAGTTCGGCCTGGGCCGCGACAAGGGCGGCGGTTACGGCAGTCTCGTCTTCCACAACGCCGGAGACATCAAGCCGGATCCAGTCCGCGGCCCGCCATCCGGCCGCCTCCCCGGAAACTGCCGTCCAGCCGCCGCCTTCGGATCCATCTTTGCGCAGGCTGCCGTCGGGCGCCGCGTACAGGGGAACAAAACGATATTCGCCGGCAGAGGCGAGCGTAAGGGGCCTCAGCCGCGGCGGCCTTTCTTCCGTAGAAAAGAGCAGAACCCGCCGGGGGCCGGCCTCACCCTCGCGCCATATCCGCGCGGAACCGGGATAAGCGGTAAGAATCTCCCCCTGACGGCTCTGGTAAAAACCGTGCAGATGGCCCAGGGCCGCGAGATCCGCCCCGAAGCGCGCAAAAAGATCGGCGTCAAGAACGCCGCCGGCCTCCTCCTCATCAGGGCCTGAATAGGAAATCCCGGGAACCGTGCCGTGCGCAAGAACAATGCGCAGGGGTTTTTTCTTTGGCGGAACATCCCAGCCGCGGTAGTCCGAATAATCGCGCTGAAAAGGCAGCGCGAGAAGCTCCGCGTACTCGTCCAGAGTTTCCAGAGAAAACGGCCTGCGCGATAAAAGGCGCGCCCGGCCAAAATCAAAACTTTCAAGACCCGGCAGAGAGCCGGCGCGAAGTTCCTCGTGGTTACCCGGCAGAAAGTAAACATCCGCGCCGGGGGGCAGCTTGTCCAGGGCCGCGCGGAAAGAAGAACGCATGGCCTGGGCGTCGGGCCGGGAATCAAAAACATCTCCCGCGAATAAAAGAGCGCCGCAGTTTTCCTTCCCGCACGCAGCGACAATCTCCCGCAGAACAGAAAGGGAATAATCCTTTTCCGTCTCCTTCAAATGCAAATCAGCGCATAACATGACAACCATCAGTACTCAATCCCCTCCTGCGCCTGTATCCCCGCGTCCAGGGGATGTTTTACCGCGTTCATTTCCGTTACAAGGTCGGCGGCCTCAAGAAGCTCGCGCGGCGCCTTGCGGCCGGTAACCACAACATGCACATCGCCGGGCCGGTTTCGCAGGGTCTGCGCAAGTTCCGCGGGGTCAAGAAAGCCGAAACTGCACAAATATGTCAGCTCATCCAGAACAACAAGCCTGTACTTTCCCGAAGCAAGCGCCCCGCTTGCATCTTTCCACGCGCGAAGAGCGGCCTGCCTGTGGGGTTCCCTGTCTTGTCCTGGCAGAATGAAACCCAGCCCCAGCGTCCTGAAATCAAGCAGTTCCTCGCGCGCGGCAAAAAGAGATTCCCCTGTAGGCTTGCCGCTTTTAAGAAACTGTATGACGCAGCATTTCCAGCCGTGCCCCAGAGCGCGGAAAACCTGACCCAGGGCCGCCGTGGTTTTTCCCTTTCCGTCGCCGGTAAAGACAAGCAAAAGACCCATCAGGACTCCCTCTGTCCGTAGGTAAAAACGCCTTCTTTGACTTTGTCGCTTTCAAAGTATTCCCGTTCGCAGCAGGAGTCGCCCCACAGAAGGTTCTTCGTGATGCGGTGCGACATCGTACGGGAAAAGTTTTCTATGTTGGTTGTGTCTATGACATCGCAGTAGAGTGAGGCGAAGCGCCCGAACCAGGGATAGTCCCTGATGTATTCCAGCCAGGTTTCGGCGTAGGGGCAGCGAACCCCGCCCATCTGCGGCTTCCACGCGTCCCAGGCCACCGAGGGAAGATCGTTTACTTTGGGAAAATTTTCCAGGATAGGCGGCAGGCCCGCCTCCAGAGCCTTCGCGCGGCTGCGGTCGGTGCGGTCAAGGCTCAGCTCAAAAACCGTTTTTTGCGCCAGGGGCAGGGCGGCCTCCTCCCCCACGGTTTCCACGAGGGTTTTGCAGAACCGGAAGTACAGCATGGCAAACTGACGGCAGGCAAGGCGCACGTCCGTAATAGCCGCGGTCTGTTCTTTTTCATTTTCGTTTTTCATTTTAACGTCCTCCCGCGAACCTGCCGGTAATTCTGAAGTTTCATCACCGGCTGCCTCACAATTTTTACAAACAGGCAATACTCATCTCAGGATTGCCGCAAAGCTACTATAACCGGATGACAAAAAGTGGTATAGTGTTAGGCATGGCAGATTTATTAGAAGCTCTTATGGTCATCAGTTTCGGCATTTCCTGGCCGGCGAACATCATCAAATCCTGGCGGGTCCGCACAACAAAAGGCAAAAGCATCATTTTTCTTATTTTTGTGGAGTTCGGCTATGTATGCGGGATTTTTGCAAAAATCGTCAACTGGAACATTACCTATGTGTTTCTGTTTTACCTGTTCAACTTTGTCATGGTCGGCGTGGACATCCTGCTGTATTTCCGCAACAAAAAGCTGGACCGCTTAAACGGGGCATAGAGCCTCCGCTCATGCATCCCGCAGCAAATCCTGCGCCGCGGGATAACCATCCAGGGAACGGGCGCTTTGTATCGCGTCGATAATGGCCGCCTCCACCGCGGCGGCGCAGAGTATCCCCGCCGCGTCTACCGCGGCGGAGGTTTCGCCGGAACAGAGGGCGAAGACGGTGTCCCCGTCAAATACCGTGTGGGGCGGCCGGATAATCCTGGCTATGCCGTTTTGCCCCTGAGCGGCCAGGCGGAAAGCGCCGGCCTTGTCAAACCTCCCATTGGTAATAATACAGCCTATCACCGTATTGCCGCCGGAAGCCGCGGTATCACTGCCGCCGCTGAAAAAATCCGTTTTTTCCCGGTATTCCCGCAGAATAACATCCTCGCTCCCCGCGAAAGTCCGCCGGTCATCCGCGAGGGCGCCGGCGATGACATCTCCCTCCCGGACAACGTCGCCCACGCAGTTTACCGCCACCACTGCGCCCGCCTCAAGGTCTCCGTAACGGAAGGCGGCCGCGCCTACGCCGCCCTTCATGGCGTACTCCCTGCCTCTTGTTTTGCCCACAGTCGCGCCGGTTCCCGCGCCGTAATTACCGCTTTCAAAGGGTTCGTTCTGAAAAGCCCGGCCGCAGGCGGCGTAGCCCATGGCGGCGTCGGGCCGTACCCGGTAATCTCCGCATTTTAAATCAAAAAGTATGGCGGCGCATACATTGGGAACCCTGGTAACGCCCATATCCCTGCCTATGCCCCGCTCCTCCAAAAACCTCATGACTCCCCCGGCGGCCTCAAGCCCGAAGGAACTGCCCCCGGCTAAAACCACCGCGTGCACATGCCTGCGGTTATTTACGGGATTAAGGGCGTCGGTGTCACGGGTACCCGGCGAACCGCCCCGCACATCAACCCCGCAGACCGCGCCATCCTCACAGATGATCACCGTGCAGCCCGTGGCCGCATCCTGCCGCTGCCCTATGCGAAAGCCCTTTATGCTGTTAATGCCGATTTTTTCCATAGCAAAATCCTTATCTCATGCCAAGAGCTTCCGCGCCGCCGCCATAATGACATCCACATCCGCCAGCGCCCCCTTACCCAAATCCCCGCAGGCAAGCCGGGCTTCTCTGGGTTCTATAAAATGATAACCGTATCCCGTGAGTTTTTTGATATTATCCCGTGTAACAGGGTTTTCGTACATGGCCGTATTCATGGCCGGGCATATAAGCACCGGCTTATCCCGTACCGCCATAATGACGGTGGAAAGCATATCGTCGGCTATACCCGCGGCGAGTTTCCCGATAATGTTGGCGCTCGCCGGGGCAATAAGAGCAAGGTCCGCTTTCCGGGCCAGGGAAATATGCCGCACATCCTCGTAGATGATTTCGTCAAACATATCCGTATAGACCTTGTTCCTGGTAAGGGTTTGAAAGGTAAGAGGCGTAATAAATTTCCGCGCCGAGGCGCTCATAATCACATGTACCGAGTAACCTTCCTTGGTAAGGATATTGGCGATATCCGCCCCCTTATAGGCGGCGATGCTGCCGGTAATTCCCAGGATGATATTTTTCATGGTCGTGTTTCCTTTGAACAAGTCTATTGAGCTGGTTCCAAAATGAAAACCCTAATCATTCTCGCGCATTTTTGCTCGGCCCATAGCATTTGTATACGCCGGGGCTTTTTAGGGCCTGTTCAAAATCTCCTTATAATTCGGAATTCGGGCGCATTTGCGGCGTAAAACGCCGCAAACCGGGCTTTTCGCTCCAATCTTTTGGCTACGCCAAAAGGATTTCCGCTTCAATCCCTTGCGCGTCCGGGGGGAGGGAGCAAGATATTAAACAGGCTCTAAAGATTATTAGAATTCTTTTGTTGAAAGCCTACACCTGGCGGCCTGAGCTCAGCTTTTCCCTGAAGCGCTCAAGGTCTTTTCCGCTTAACCCGCAGGATTCAATGGAGCCCCCGGCGAGCATTTTTTTCAGGGCGGCAAACTCTTTCGCGGAAAAGGCCGCTCCGCCCAGCTCGTACTCCTCAAAGGCTTCCGCGGTAAGGGGGCAGACTTTTTTCATAATATCGAAGAGGACTTCGGCGTACAGGCGTATTTCTTTCTGGGCGTGGGCGTCAAGGCGCAGCCGCAGAAAATGAAGAAGATTATGCAGATCGATTTGCCAGTACCATTCGGTGTAGAGGCTCAGGGGCAGATTTATCCGCGCGATTTCCCGCGCCACATCATCCAGAAGACGGGTATAATTTTCGTAGGCCCGCCCCTGATCCGCCGCAAAAAGATCAAGAACCTCCTGAGCCTTTTCGCGGCTCAGAGCTTCGCCGGAGCGGCCCTGTTTGTTGTCCGCGCTTTGGGGCGCAAGATCGCGCGCGGAGGGAACATAGAACTCGTCCTTCATGACGCTGTAGCGGCCCGATATTTCGTTCAGCCGCGCCGTCCTGTGGCGTACCCACTGCCGCGCCACAAAAATCGGGAGCTTCACATGAAAAGTAAAAACCACCTGCTCGAAAGGGGATGTATGCCTGTTCCGCAGCAGGTACCCGATAAGCCCCCTGTCTTCCCTGTAGCTTTTGGTTCCCCTTCCGTAGGAAACCCGCGCCGCCTGAACGATGCGCTCATCGCCGCCCAGATAATCGACAAGCCGGACAAAACCCTTGTCAAGAACCGGAAACTCCTTATCGAGAATTTCTTCCGCCGCGGGAACCACGCAATGCGCCATGAACATATTCTACCGCAAAGCCGGAGAAATTGCTATACTTCGCGCGTATGAATACAAGGCTGAAAATTATTCCTGCCTGCAGCCCGCCTAAAGGCGGGCTGCAGGAAAATAAGGGCATGGGCTTGTGTATACGCCGGGCCGCGCCTTTGTGGCCGGTTCTTTTGCTGTTTTTTGCCGGTGTTTTTTCCGCCGCCGCGCAGGACCAGATGCTCAAGGTCTATACGCGCGAAATGGAAGACGGAAAACACCAGGTGCTCGCGGATAATAATTATATTATTCCCCTGTGGGTACTCATAGAGTTCTCCTCTCTTGTTAACATACAGGCTTCGGTTCCCCTTCCCTACGGGGCGCTTCTTCCCGCCGGCGCGCGGGAAACCCCTTTGTTTACGCTGGAAAACATAGCCGGCCAGGGACGCCGCGGCTACAAAATGGCGATCTCCCATGCCAAGGGAGACCCCGCCGCTGCGCAGCCCGACGAAAACTTTGTGTACCTTTTTCCCTTCGGGCACGGTGTGAAACACAGGGTAACGCAGGGCTATAACGGAAAGTTCACCCACCAGGGGCCGGAAAATCAGTACGCGCTGGACTTTGACCTTGATACGGGCTCGCCTGTATTCGCCGCAAGAGCCGGCCTTGTCTTTGACATCAAAAAGAATTCCAACCGCGGCGGCGCCAGCTCGGCGTATAACAATGACGCGAACTACATTTCGGTTCTGCACGATGACGGAACCATAGCAAATTATATACATCTGCGGCTGAACGGGGTTCTGGTGGCGCCGGGAGAGCGGGTAGAGGCGGGGCAGCATATTGGCTACAGCGGTAACACCGGCGTTTCCTCCGGGCCGCATCTGCATTTCGATGTGCAGGTTCCCTCCATTGACGGAAGGATGCATTCCATCCCCATACATTTTTTGAATCACGATGGAAAGGCGGTAGAGGCGAAAGAGGGTTCGTACTACTACGCTGTCCATCCGGGGAAACCGGAGTTCACGGTTATTTTCGGAAGCGATTTGCGGGAGGAGGACTTCGCGGACCATAAGGCGGCGGCCGCAAAAACCGGAAAGACGGACCTTCGCTTTGAGAAGATAGACGAAACCTACAAGGTCTTTGTCCAAAACGGAACAGACGGGGCAAAAGAAATTACCGTGGAGTTCAAACTGCGAAACCTTTCTCCCTCGCGCAGCCAGCCGCTTACCGTTACTGTTCCCGCCTTGAGCGAGCGCTTTCTTCTGCTGCTGCGCGTAAGGCCCGGGGCCACAAGCTGGGAATACGGCTATACTCTGCGTACAAAAAATGCGCCCTGAAAAAACGCCGCCCCGCAGCGGGCATACAGCGCGGCGGGAACCTCCGGAGGCCCTCCACCCCCGCATCCGAGCGTGGTTCGCCGGCAGCTACGGAGAGCCTACGGCGGTGCAGGCCCAGGCCTGGCCTCTTATCGCGGAAGGCAGGCATGTTCTTGCCGTCGCTCCCACGGGCAGCGGGAAAACCCTGACGGCCTTTCTTGTCGCCATCTCCCGCTTTGCCGAAGGCATCTACAAGCCGGAGGACCTGTCAGTCCTGTATGTCTCGCCCCTGAAAGCCCTGAACGAAGACATACGCCGGAACCTGCTTGCGCCGCTTGAAGCCCTGTCCGCTTTTTTCGCGAAAGACGGGGATGAGTTTCCCTGCATCCGTGTCGGCGTGCGTTCCGGAGATACGCCCCAGGCCGAACGCAGGCGTTTTCTTGCGCAGCCGCCGGCGATCCTTGCCGTGACGCCCGAAAGCCTTGCCATACTGCTCTTAAATCCGCGCGCCAGGGCGGCGCTGACAAAAGTACGCTGCGTTGTGCTGGATGAGGTTCACGCTGTTCTTGGCTCCAAACGGGGCGTCTTTCTTGCCTGCCAGATCGAACGGCTCGCCATGTGCGCCGGAGAGTTCCAGAGGATAGCCCTTTCCGCGACGGTGCGCCCGCCCGAGGCGGCCGCTTTTTTTACAGGAGGCCTCAGACGGACCGGCGGCGCGTCGTACGAAAGGCGCCCCGTCTGTATCGTACATCCGGCCGCGGAAAAACGCACGGAGTTTACCGTAGACTTCCCCGCCGCGGAGGATCCCGCCGGGGGCGCGGAAACAAAACCGGGCGGAGGGCTTTCGCCGCGCTACGCGGCAATTATCCAAACCATTGCCGGAAGAATACAGGCCAACCGCAGCACTCTGGTTTTTACCGATTCCCGCCGCCGCGCGGAAAGGATCGCCCTGCTTTTGAATGAACGCTTCGGGAAACCCGTGGCCTTTGCCCATCACGGCTCTCTGTCAAAGGAGGTGCGGCGCGCGGTTGAAACCCGTCTCGCCGAAGGCAAACTGCCCTGCGTCGCTGCCACAGGCTCGCTTGAACTGGGCATAGACATAGGCGCGATTGACGAGGTTATCCTTGCCGGCAGCCCCGGACAGGCGTCCGCCGCCGTGCAGCGCACAGGACGCTCCGGTCACGGGGTGGGCCGGACAAGCCGGGGACTGCTTCTGCCCTTTCACGGACTGGACCTTCTTGCCGGAGCGGCTCTCGCCGGCGCGCTGGCCGCGGGGGAAATCGAGGAATGCCGCGCGGTGGAAAATCCCCTGGATGTGCTGGCTCAGATTATTCTCGCGCTCTGCGCGGAAGCTCCCCGGAATATAGACGGCCTGTACTCGCTGCTCAGGGGTTTTTCGCCCTTTTACAAGCTGCCGCGCCCTTCGTATGACAGGGTTATCGCGATGCTCACAGGCCGCTACAATACGGCTCGCCTGCGCGGCCTGAAAACCCTGCTCTACCATGACGCGCAGACGGGAGAACTCCATGCACCGGAGGGAATACTCCGGCTTTTGTACATATCAGGCGGCGTTATCGCCAGCCGCGGCAGCTATTCCCTGCGGCTTGCGGACGGTACAAAAATCGGCGATCTCGATGAGGAGTTCGTGTGGGAACGGCGTCCCGGCGACAGTTTTTCTTTTGGAACCCGCGCGTGGCGTATCACGGCTATAGGCCAGGAGGCGGTGGAGGTTGTCCCCCTGGACACAGGCGCGGCGTATATTCCCTTCTGGAAGGCCGAAGGCGTCTTCCGCAGTACCGTTCTCTCGCGCAGAATACGCGAAACCCTGGACGCCGCCGGCAGCGCGGGGTGCGCCATACAAGCATGGGACCGCTCTTCCCTGACAGACGCGGCAACGCGGGAGCTTGACCGCTTTTTGCAAGCCCAAATAAAGGCCATGGGCGGCCTTCCCCTGCCCGGCGAAGCCTCTATCGCCGTCGAGCTTACGCGGGACCCCGGCCGCTCGGGCGAACTCACCGCGGCGCTGCTGCATACATTCCGGGGCGGGGCGGTAAACTATCCCCTTGCCATGGCCCTTGGCCGGTATCTTGAAAAAACCCTGGGCTGCCGTGTTGAAACCATCGCCGACGACAACGCGGTACTTGTGCTCCTCTCGCGGCTGACAGGCAAAAATCCCGAACACATCATCCGCGCGGCCCTCACGGCCCTGGGCAGCAGGAAGCTGCGCCATACATGCCTGCGCTCTCGGCTGGAATCATCGGGACTCTTCGGCGCGGCCTTCCGCGAGGCGGCGGAGCGGGCAATGATTCTTCCCAAAACGAGTTTCACAAAGCGTACGCCCCTGTGGATTATGCGGCAGCGGGCAAAGCGCCTTTTTGACCTTGTTTCTTCATACACGGATTTCCCCCTCATCGCGGAGGCCTGGAGAGACTGTCTGGCCGATCAGTTCGATATGGCCGGTTTCGATGAGTTTCTGGAGGCAGCCGCCGGCGGCCTCATCGCCGTTCATTTTTTTCAAACAGAGACGCCCAGCCCCTTTGCCCGCGACATGGTATGGAAAGAAACAAACCGCTTTATGTACGAGTACGACGAACGGCCGGAACTGCGGGCTTCTTCAGTCGCGGACAGTGTGATTGAAGAGGCCCTGGGTGACGGGCGCAAAAGACCTGTTCTCGCGGCCGCTCTTGTGGCGGACTTTGCCTCCCGTCTGCGGCGCGAGCTGCCCGGCTGGGCGCCGGAGACAGAACGCGAGCTTGCGGAGTGGGTAAAGGAGCGCGTGGCCATTCCGCAGGGCCAGTGGCAGACCCTGCTGCAAAACTGCGGCCCTCAGCTCCGCGAAGCCTGGAATGCCGACAACAGCCTGAAAGGCAAACTGCGGGAACTGCAGTCCGGCGGCGCGGAGACTGTTCTCGTGCACAGGGAAAACGCCGCCGCGTGGAAAGAAGAGCCGCTTTCGTTTTTAGGAGAGTGGCTGCGCCATGAGGGCCCCGTCAGCCTGCGGCGGATTGCCGGCGTTTTCAGCGCCGCAATTATAGAAGCGCGGGCCGCCGCGGAAGAACTGGCCGCCGCCGGAGAAGTAGTCCTGAATGTCGCCGTGGAATCCGCTGAGGACGGCGGGGCGGACCTTGTCTGTGACAGAGAAAATCTTGAAATCCTTTTGCGGCTTTCACGCAAAAAATCCCGCGCGGAAGTAAAACCCCTTCCTGTCATGAGCCTTGTCCCCTACCTCGCCCTGAGGCAGAATATTCTCGCGGCGGGCGAAACGCCCTGGCAAACCCTCGCCTGTTTTTCCGCCCCCGCCCGCCTGTGGGAAACCGAAATCTTTCCCATACGCTGCGCCGCGCCCGGCCCGCCGGAAGGCGCGTATAACCCGAAAACCCTGGACGCGGAACTCGAAGAGGGAAGGCTCCTCTGGTACGGCGCGGGAGAAGGCCGCTGCGGTTTTTGCGCGCCCGAAGACCTCGACCTTGTTCTGCCCGATAGAGACGAGGATCCGCGTTTTGCCGCGGAGGCCGGAACCTTCCGCGATTTCTGGGAATTGAAGGACGCCTGCGGTCTTGATATGGAGGCCTGCCGGCAGGCGATTTGGGAGGCGGCATGGAAGGGACGGCTTTCTTCCGACAGTTGGGCGCCTGTCCGGAAGGGGCTCCTGACCGGCTTTTTTTCCGAAAAGAAAGCGGCCGGCCTGCCCGGCGTTCTGCCCGGTGAGTATGAGGCGTTGCCTCCGTACCGGGGACGCCGCGTACCGCGGGCTTTGCGGGACCGCTGGAAACAAGGCGCGCCGGTTCCCGGCCGCTGGTTCTCCCTCGCTTCCGGCTGCGCGGAGGCCCTTGATCCCCTGGATGAAGAAGAGCTTGACCGCGACAGGGTACGGCTGCTTTTGCGCCGCTGGGGCGTACTCTGCCGGCCTCTTCTGGAACGGGAAGAACCCGCCCTTTCCTGGGGCCGCCTTTTACCCGCCATCCGCAGGCTGGAGCTGACGGGAGAACTCACCGCGGGACGCTTCTTTGAAGGCATTGCGTCCCTTCAGTTCACCTCCGCCGCCATAGCAGCGGAACTCCGGGCCGCGGACGCCGAAAACCGCGTCTACTGGATGAACGCCTGCGATCCGGCAAGCCCCGCCGGCCTTGACGCGGAAGGACTCGACCCGCGCCTGCCCTCCCGCCTTGCCGCGAACAGACTCTGTTTCCGGGGCGCGCGGCTTTTGGCCGTATCCTGCCGCGGCGGAAAAGACCTGAACCTGTACCTTGCCCCGGACGACCCCGCCCTGCCTGAAGTCCTGGCCGGCTTTACAGCCCCCCGCGGCAGAGTCTTCATGCCGCAGCGAAAAATTATCGTAGAAACAATTAACGCCGAACCCGCCGCGGCCAGCCCCTGCGCGGCCATACTCAAAGACATGGGGTTTCTGACCGAACGCAAACGCCTTATTTTGTGGTGAGGCTTTTCCTTGTACCTTGATTGGTCTAAGAGCCTGTTCAAAATCTCCTTATAATTCGGAATTTGGGCGCATTTGCGGCGTAAAACGCCGCAAACCGGGCTAGGAAATCGCACGGCGAAGCCGTGTGCTTGCAAAATAGGGCAAAACGGCCCGGCGTATACGAAAACCCTGCCGTTATATTCCGGCAACCTGCCTTTAGGCAGGTTGTACGCCGGCTTTTTGCTCCAATCTTTTGGCTACGCCAAAAGGATTTCCGCTTCAATCCCTTGCGCGCCCGGGGGAGGGGCAAGATATTAAACAGGCTCTAAGCCCGCAGGAACTTAAGGAGTATTTTGACTATACCCGCCGCCGTATAAAGCGGATCGAAGAAAAAGCCCTGCGCTCTCTCGCCGTAAAGGCCCTGCATGAAAGTCTCGGGCGGGAACCCTCCGAAGACGAAATCGCGGAGGAAATCCCCCGACAGCGCCTTATCGTGGAGGAACAGCGTCTGCAATGGCGTCAAGGCGGAACAGAACCCTTTGATATAGACGCCGAAATAGAGGAAGCGCAAAAAATCTTTGAGGATATTAACGCAAAAAAAACCGCGGGGGATTTGCCTGATGATTGATGATTATCCTGAGTTTTCAGAGTGTATCGCTGAAGATTTCCGTACAGAAGGTACGAGAAATGACGTATAACCATAACATTATAACCGGTACGCCTATCCTGACAAAATTGGCGGGAGAAAGAAATTTGAAAAGGGTTTTAACAGTATTATTACTTTTTACAAGTTTTACTATTTTCGCTCAAAAACAGGAAATTGGAA
>JAISQU010000347.1 GCA_031274005.1 Spirochaetales bacterium | reverse complement strand
AACATTACAGCTTGGGAAAAAGTACAGCCTCAGACTCAAACGCCGCATATTGAGTTGGGGGTTTGAGCAACATCTTGAGGCCGTCCTCGCTCTCTGATGTTTCATGCGTTTGTCGTGTCAAGCAGCCATTCTCCGTATTAGGATAACCGTTAATCTCACGGACAAGTAATGTAATGGAAAATTTTTTGTAAACGAAGAAGCGAAACGGGGGTTTCCTAGGTCCTTCTTGGTATGAAACAAAAAAAGAAAACCAGGATGCCGGGATTTTCGGCGGGGCCGGTCCTTTTCATGGGCCTGGCCTTTCAAGTTATTTTGGCGGGATGCCCCCTTTCGGGGGGCGGCCGGGCGGAACTCACCCTCCTCAGTTGGAATGTGCAAAACCTTTTTGACGATGCCGTTCAGGGAGGGGAGTATGGGGAGTTTATCCCGCCCCAATGGACCACCGCCAACTTTAATGACAAGTGCGCCCGGCTGGCCCTGGTTATCCAGGAGGCGGCGCCGGGAGGGCCGGATGTGGTTCTGCTCCAGGAGGCGGAAAACCTGGCCGCCCTGGAATACCTGAACCGGGTTTACCTGAAAAGCTGCGGTTACCGTTACCTGGCTCTGGATAAACCCCCCGGCCAGGCGGCGGCGGTGGGTATCCTTACCCGGCTTCCCATCAGCCAAGTGATCATGCACAGTTACAGTACCCCCGATACCGGGGGGGATCGTTATATTGCCGAGTACCGGCTGGAGGTTTCCGGCGGGGTTATCATTGTTTTTAACAACCACTGGAAATCCAAGCTGGAAGGAGCGGCGGAAACGGAACCCCGGCGGCGCATGGCTGCGGAGGCTCTGACCCGCCGGTTGGAAAGCCTTCGCCGGGGGGGAGAGGGGCATCCGGTTATTATCGCCGGGGATTTTAACGAGGACATTGAGGAGTACCGCCTGATTGACCGGGCCTACCCCGCCGCTTTGATTCCCCTGGGGGAACAGTCCCGGCTGGCCGAGGAGACGGGGTTCCTCCTTTACAGTTTTGATTCCGGGGATCTCCGAACCCCTCCGGCCTCCGGCGGCGGAACGGAGAATCGGGAGGTCTTCTTTTCTCCCTGGGGCCTGACCTCCGGAACCGGCTCGTACTACTACCAGGGTTCCTGGGAAAGGATCGACCAGTTTTTTTTGTCCCGGGAGTTTTTTGACGGGCAGGGCTGGGAGTTTTCCGCCTTTTCCCTTAACTCCGGCCCGGAGGCGGCGGATGACCAGGGCCGGCCCAGGGGTTTTAACAAAACCACCGGCAAGGGCGCCTCGGATCACTTCGGCCTGATCCTTCGCCTCCGGCTTTTGTGATCCGGAAGTTTAGCCGAAGGATTTTTACGAGCCTTTTTTGCCGGAGCCGAAATACGACAAGGGCCGCCGGAAGGAAAATACGACCCTTGTTGTGGCCTTTTCATATCAATGTCTCAAAACGGATGATCCGCACGCCCAAATTGTATTTTCTCGATACCGGTCTTGCCGCCTGGCTTACCCAGCGACCCTGCATAAGGAACTACCGCGCTTGCGGCGGGCGGCAGGATTGTTCCTGTGAGGCTGGCTGTAGTATCAGTGCGGACGGCCTAAGCTCCTGATTTTATCCCCGCGGGCCGTTGATACCGTGTACTCCTCTATGATATAATCTTAAAAATGGCTTACAGGCCATAATGTCCAAAGGAGCATGTGTATGAGGATAGAAACAATCAGGCTGCAAAATTATAGAACCTTTCAAAATACGGAAATAAAAAATATCCCCGGATTTTGCGTCATAGTTGGGGCCAATGGCGTTGGGAAAAGCACACTTTTTGATGTTTTTGGTTTTCTCAAAGATTGTTTATCCCTTAATGTAACAAAAGCTTTACAGAGCCGGGGGGGATTTAAGGAGGTGGTCTCAAGAAATCACGAAACAGAAAGTATCATGATAGAATTGCAATACAGGCTTGAAATAACAGCTAAGGAACGGCTGGTTACCTATCATCTTGAAATTGGAAATAAAAAAAATCATCCAATAATTTTACGGGAATATTTAAGCTACAAACGGGGTGAACACGGTTCCCCGTTTCACTTCCTTGATTACAAGGAAGGAAGGGGATATGCCATCAGTAATGAAGAAGATTTTGCCAAAACTGATGAAGAGTTGGATCGAAAGGATCAGCCTCTGGAAAGCGCTGATATTTTGGCGGTCAAAGGTTTGGGGCAATTTCAGCAGTTCAAGGCGGCAAATGCTTTCAGGCAGTTGATAGAAAACTGGCATGTGTCGGATTTTCATATTGAAGCGGCTCGCGGCGCCAAGGAAATAACCGGCTATTCAGAGCATCTTTCCGAAGACGGCAGTAATTTGCAGCTAATCGCAAATGATATATATGAAAACCACAGGGATATTTTTGATACGATCCTGGAAAAAATGAAAATCCGGGTACCCGGTATTGAAAGCATTTCAACAGAATTGCTTTCCAATGGTCATTTGTTGTTAAAGTTTGGGGATGGCGCCTTTAAGGATCCTTTTATCGACAGGTATGTATCAGACGGGACAATTAAAATGTTTGCTTATCTTGTTTTACTGTATGATCCAAGCCCGCATCCGCTCTTGTGTGTTGAAGAACCTGAAAATCAACTTTATCCGCAATTAATGATGGAACTTGCGGAGGAATTCCGCGCTTATTCAAACAGAGGGGGACAGGTTTTTGTATCAACCCATTCCCCTGATTTTTTAAACGCAATGAAAATTGAAGAAGTCTTTTGGCTCACAAAAAAGCAGGGAATTACAACAGTATTCAGGGCAAATGACGATGAACAAATAAAAGCATACATGGCGGAGGGCGATCAAATGGGTTATCTCTGGAAACAGGGCTTTTCAAGGATGTGAACCCACAATGAAAACTATTGCGTTTTTTCTTGAGGAGCCATCGGCAAGAGCATTCTTAATAGAACTTATAAAAAATAATTTTTGCATTGATCCCGAAAGGGTGACAATATTTTACAGCGTTTATGAAGGCAAGCAGGATTTAGAAAAGAATCTTGAAAAACGCTTAAAAGACTGGCGTACACCAAATACTACTTTTTTGATCATGCGGGATCAAGATTCCGGTGATTGCATTGTTATTAAAGAAAAACTTCAAAAAAAATGCGATAATGCAGACAAAAAAGATGCAATTGTCATAGTTGCCTGCCATGAGCTTGAAAGTTTTTTCCTGGGAGACTTAAACGCGGTCGAAAAAGGGCTTGGGATTGAAAATATTTCAAAATTCAGCAATCAAAAAAAGTATCGGGAGTCTGACGGGATTGAAAAACCCTCAAAAGAATTAGAGCTACTTGTAAAAAACAGAAAAAGGAAAGAAACCTATGGCAAAATTCAAGGCGCCAGAATCATAACCCCGCATATGATACCCCAGGAAAACAAATCCCACAGTTTTACTGTACTCTACAGAAATTTGGAAAAAATCATCAACGATACTCATTGAGTAAAACCGGATTGCCGCCTCCGGACCGCGAAAAATGACCGTTGTGCAGTCTTA
Source organism: Spirochaetales bacterium (assembly GCA_031274005.1). GTDB lineage: Bacteria > Spirochaetota > Spirochaetia > DTKZ01 > DTKZ01 > JAISAF01. Next base: position 10,212 of record JAISQU010000347.1, on the reverse strand, counting down.
CCAGTAATTCCTGCCTGCTGGAAACTGCCATTTTTTCATAAATATGGGCTATATGGGTGTTTACCGTGGTCAGACTGACGGACAAGCGATCGCCAATGACCTTAGGCACAAAGCCTTTGTACAGCAAACCGGCTATTTCGCTTTCCCTTGCCGTAAGGCCGGGGATCGCGCCGCCGGCATTTGGACCTCCCCCTGAATTATTAAAAAAAAGTTTTTGTATAAATTGTTCAGGTGGGGCAGGATATTGGCCATTATTTTTAATTCCGCGGGGTTGTATTTTGCCGGCGGTGAAAATATTCCTGATGAGTATATCAGGATGGCAAAACGCGGTTCCCGGCTGTCCATGGTTGCCATCAGCAGTACCCAGAAACCGGTTCTGCTGGCGCGCCTCGTGTCTGCTGAGGCGATCATCATGGGTTCCGTCGCCTACGAGCATGAGGATATTGTGTAAGTGATAAACTTACTGTCTTCCGGCAAAACATGCGCTGCGGATCTTATCACCCATCACTATAAACTGGAAGAGATTAATGAGGCTTTTAAAACGGCCCGGGATCGCACTAGGGCTATCAAAGTTATTCTGGACATGGAGTAAGGGAGGTATAAATGAGCGAAGGCAGACTGCGGGATAAGATCGCCCTGGTTACGGGCGCGAAAGTCGGCCTGACCGGTTTGGCCCGCAGTATCGCCTTCGCTTACGGGGGGGGGGTAGAATTCACAGATGGATGGATGAACCGAAGGGTGAATTTACCCTGGATTATATCAGACCCCTGGGCCTGCGCCACAGCGCGAGCTTCTATTTGTGCGATGCCGGAAATTCTGTAAGATGCGTCTGTTCATTGGATCGGACCAGAGACATAGAATACACCGAAGGGGAAACAACCCTTCTGCGTATTGTCCAGGGGCATCTTGATAACCTTCATAGGAATATGTTCGTGTTTCAGGATCGTCCCCCGCATTGCGTAAAGGTTTTAAATGAACGCCCCGGCTTGACAAAACGGGAGCAGGAAATAGCGGATCTGATACGCAAAGGGGTAACCCCCGCGAATATCGGCAGAAAGCTGTATTTGAGTCCGGCTACCGTGTACCGCTATATCGCGAATCTTCACCTCAAACTGAATGTATCCAATCGGCAGGAACTCATCCTAAAACTTATGGATATTGAGAATCCTTCCGTAACCGCCTCGCTATAAAATTAATCGCAAAAAAAGTTAAATTACATAATTTTATGTATTTTGTATCGATAAATAGGCCGCATAATTTAATCAATGAAAGATGTTATGGAGGGAATTTTATGAGTAAAAAGTACCGTTTGGCAAATGAACGCCTTGAATCGATCCGATCAAAAAGCTTGGCACGGCAATGCCGGGGATAAAGCATGAGTTGGGGAAATGAGGAACATTCGCAAGGTGGCCCGAATATCTGCCTTAGCGCCGTCATGCAGACGAGTTCCCATGCGGATAAATACACCGCCGTTAAGGTCGTGGACCACTGCCCCAGTTAGAGTAGGAAAACCGCAAAGGCGCCGAAGGAAGAGAAGAATAGATCACATTTTCTTGTTTTCTTCCCTTTGTCGCCTTTGGGGTTAAATTTTTTTAGAATTCTTAGCGCGCATATTCTGCAGGCCAAGTTTAGCTGGGGAGGGGCAAATGACCGCTATACAGCTTTACCAGCAATTCCTGCTGGGTGGAAACCTTCATTTTTGCGTGAATATGGGCTATATGTTTGTACACCGTTTCCAGGCTGATGCACAATTGCTTGCCGATGAGTACCGGCGCGAAGCCCTTGCACAACAAGAGTGCGATTTCGCTTTCCCTGGCCGTAAGACCGGGAATCGTGCCGCCGGTGTTTACCTCGCTGCCCGGGCTATTGTAAAAAAAGTTTTTGAACAGATTGTTCAGGTGGGGCCGAATATTGGCTATGATCCTCATTTCCGCTATGGTGTACTTTACCCGGCTGACACGATTTAAAATGAAGGCGCTTTGGACCGACTTACCGATGTCATACAATCCCAGCCCAAAGGTGTGCCTAATACCATACGGCCTAAGATGGCGGGATATAAATTCATCATCTTCCTGCGCGGTCCAATCGTACACAAGTTTTTCAATTTCGCAAATGGAGCTGTCCTGTTTCTTAACCCCCTTGGAAACCGAATAGCGCCCGCCCTCTATTTTTGAGTAATACTCATGATAATCCCTGATAAATTGCGGATCCGTGCCGACCAGGAACTCGTCAACCACCTTTCCCTTATAATCAAGAAAATAGACATGCCCCTGATCATAGGGGATAAGGGAATCCAATTTTTGAAGCACCCGGATACTGAAATCCCTGGGATTATTGATTCTTCCGCAGTCAAGCAAAAAATCGTTGATTTTTGACCATGGAACATTCGTGTCAGTTTGATAACCCATACGCTTTCCTCCTCCATACCTTAAAGTTGAAAAAGCCTGAAGAAGTTTGCCCCATATAGTGTACCTGAAATATGCGCAGTTGTCAAAGAAAAAATTTAGAATTTACAAGGCATAGCCTAAAAAAACCCCTGTCAAGACAGAAATTTCCGCTTTAAGGGGGTTAGTTGAAGGAGAGGAAGGGGGTTATTTTCGGGCGGAATTTGAGGTACAACCTGGGCGGCAAAGTACCCATTATCAATCAGGGTATCGATACCGCCGAGGTAGACGCCGACTTTGCCGCAGAGATAATCCACCGGTCTGTCGAACTCCCAGGGATACCCGTTGCGGTGAAGCAGTATTCCGCTGATGAACTGTTCTTTGCTATTCCTTCTGTATCACACAAAAACTCTGTCTGTTAATACCGCCGTATATCCGTTAATCACCGCCGTATCGCCCACTTGGGTTTTTGCGCTCTCAACCAAGGCGTATCCGATATTCTTCCCGACGGTAAACCCGTAGGTACACTTGGTTACCCTGCCGACTTCTTCGCCCTTAACAATTACCAGGTCGCCTACTCCGCCCTTATCCTTTGACGCTATAAACACGTCATCTTCGTCAACCGTAAAACCGAGAAGCTGACGCTTTGCTCCTTCCGCTTTTACCTTAAGCAAAGCTTCTTTGCCGATAAAGTCTTTGTCCCAGTTGATTCCCCGGTCTAAACCGACTTCAAAGGGGTTTGTTTTGCCAATGTCGCACATGAGGTAGAAGCCCTTTTCGGTCGCAAGGGTCAAAACCATGATCTGGAATTCCGTGATCCGCAGGGCGCCGAAGGCCTTTTCGTTCTCCGCGAGCTTTGCTTCGACTATCCCTTTTTGTTCCGGCGCGACATAAATTTCGTACCCGATTTTTTCGCCCGTGAAACCGGCCCTGGAAATTTTTACGGGCACATCGCCGATTTTGTTTTCCCTGATAGTAAAGAACTTCTGGTCGTCAACTTTTTCCGCCAGGATGGCGTTTAAAAGATCCCTGGACTTCGGGCCCTGAACCGCGTACATATCCGTAACATCGGTTATATTTTTGTATTCAACCTTGCTTTCGCCTTTATGGGCATCGAGCCAGGCAATCAGCTTTCTCACAAAAAGTGTTGAAATCCAATATTTGTTTTCCTCCAGGCGGAATATGACTACATCGTCTATGATTAGGCCATCTTCATTCAGCATCGTTGTATACCTCGCCCCGCCGTTTTTCAGCGTGGCTATGGGGTTTGGATAGACGCGGTCCAGTAAAGCCGTGGCGTCTTTGCCGGAAATCTCAAGCAGCTGGTGGGTAAAATAGTACCACCCCGCCGTTTTTCGGACGGCCTCATGCTGCTCCCTTTTCATAGGATCGTTCTTGTACACGTTCTTAAACATGATCTTTTCCCCTTATCTGCAGAATTTGTCGATTTTTTTCGCGATCTTCAAACGGATAATATCCTCCGGAACGCCCTCGGTCTCGCGCCACAGGGACCACTGTGAACCTACAAGGGTTTTGCTCATACCGTACCACATGGCCAAATAGGCGGTCGTCAGCATAGGCCGCAGAGCAATTCTGCGCTCAATACCGGATACCGGTATGTCGTAAACAACCTCTTCTTTGTTGAACTCAACGATGGTATAATTCGCCAGGATGGTTTGCAGGATGACTTCAATGTATCCGCCAAGAACACGGCCATCCTTGACATCCGCCGGTACACCCAGCCAATCGCGAAGACCCTTGACGGCGAAGAATTCGGCGAACATCGTTTTGCCCGCGGCCTCAAACACACAGGTGATGATGTTAGACAGTTCTTCCATGCCTATCTCATTGGCGCCCACCATTTCTTTTAAAAGAAGGCCGCAATAGTCGGTGCCGGTAATATTTGTAGCGCCCCCTGATGTGTATAATTCTGCGGCAGTGTATTCCTGGTCTAGGCCGTTGCGGTATTTATAGCCGCATTCCTCGCGGAACTGCTGGCACTCCTTGAACATTTTTTCTTCCGGGGTAAATTTGATCTGATCCGCCGTCGCTATGGGCCCAAAGTTTTCCCAACATTCATGTTCCGGCATGGGATACTTATCGCGGTTTTCCGCGACGACGCGGCAGTGCAGGTCACCGCAGCCCTTTGCTTCAGGCATATGGTACTCCATGGGAATACCCCCGTAAGCTTGGCTTATACTGGTCAATCCTCCATAGGTGGAAATGCGGCACACCTCGGATCCCAATATATCCCAATCGCAGACATCAAGCTCTTTCTCCGCGCGGTATGTGCCAAAATCGTTTACCCGGCCGCATAAACCAATGCGCTCGTCACCGGAATCACCGTACAGGGCGGTGAAATATCCGCCCTGCATAAACGGGTGAATACCGTTATTTTCCTTGTGCATTTTTCCAAAGGCGGTTGAAAATGCACCCTTCATAGCCCTGCCGGTAGCTTCGCAGAGCCTTTTGCAGCGTGTTGCATAATCCGGAATGATTATGCGCATTACCTCCATAAAGCACGCGGCCACAGCAGCGTTGTGCCGTGTGGCATAATGGTATGCGTCATAGAATGAGATGAGTTTTTCCCACGGGGTTTTGATCGCCGGATGATCCGGAAGCGCGCCTGCCCCGACTTCTCTGGGAATCCGTGAATCGACACAGTTTTTCATAGTTTTCCTCCAAAGTCGTTTGATTGATTAAAATTAGCATGGGTATTTTGCACGGTAAATACCCAACTTTGGGTATTTTTAATCAATAGGCAAGTATTCTCGCCGGATTTTCACCCAGTTGTCAAAACTGATATTGAAGCCTTTTTTAATATCTAATTTTGGCTCAACCAGTAAAACTTGTATTACATATCGTATGCTCATGCATAGACCTGTTTCCTTGCATTGATGTACAGCAAAAACCTATCTATTTTCTCCATCGCCCTTAAAAAGCCCCCCTCAAAGCGGAGAAGGCGCCTTTGAGGGGGGCAGGGCCAGGGAATGTCTTAACTTAGAACGAGTAGCTCCCGCCGATCTGGGGGGCGAACCCCACTTTTACGGGATCATCGGCGGCCAGGCCCGGGATGATGGTATAGGTAAAACGGGATTTAACGTTAAGACCGCCGTATCATAGATTCCTCTTTTCCTTACATAAAGGATATGATTACCTTCTGGGCCTCCTTCGCGTTTCTGCCCATGGCAAGCGCCTCGTTGATCTTATCAACCGGGTATTCATGGGATACGAGGGCCTCAAGATTATATTTACCGGACTTCATCATCTTGAAAATATCCCCGGCGAGGTCAAAAATGGATGAGGTACCGCTTCCGGTGATGTTCCAGGTATTGTACGTCAGATGGGTCCCGTTAAAAGTAACCGGCTTGTGGTGTACACCCACAACACCCAGAGTCGCCCCCCTGCCGGCGATCGTCTGAAACTGATCGATGATCGGCTGTATGCCGATGGCGTCAACAAACAAATTCGCTGCGCAGGCTTCCCCGCCGAAACACATCGTTGAACCGAATTCCGCGATGGCCTTCGCCTTTAAATCCTCCTTTCCCGAATTGCAGGGTATAAGATCAAATTTCTTCGCTTTTTCCAGGCGGTAGTCGGAGAAATCAACGATCATGACTTTGTCGCAGCCGTACCATTTGAGCATGATGGCGGCGCTCATACCGATGATTCCCGCGCCGAAGACGATCGCCGTCTTGCCCGGGCCGGGCTTGAGATTTACCGCCGCCCGGGTTCCTATCACGAAGGGCTCAAAAAGCACCGCTGCCTTGAGCGGAATGTCCTTGTCTATCGGAATCGCGCTAAAGTTGGATTCATACTTAATGATACGGATGTACTCGGAAAACGCGCCCACGGTGGCCATGCGTTTTCTGTCCCTGAGCGCGTTACCCTGATTGGGGAATATGATATCCCCTATCTTTACGTCCTTTACATTCTTTCCGACCTCGATAACTTCGCTGACCACTTCGTGGCCGAATTCGTGGTCCTGCCAGATCATCTGCGCGTCGCCGTTGCCCTCCGCGTAGGCATTAATATCCGATCCGCAGCAGCCTGCGAGCAGGTTCTTGACGATCACATCATCATCCCCGCATTCCGGATAGGGGAGATCTGCCACATCAACACTGCCCTTGCCTCTGTAGATAGCCGCCTTAAACGTTTTCGGTTTCATTTCGAATTCCTCCATGTGGATAATTTGGATAATTCATTGTTAATCCGCTTTTTTCATGCGTAAATACCCAACCTTGGGTATTTACCGTAAATAATACCGGGGCTAATCTGATTTCAAGGGAAACGATTATGGGAAATGGCAAGAAAACAGTTTCGCCGTAGGATTTAACCGGCGGAAAAAAAGCCTTTTTGATTGCTTACCGTGGTTATTACCGGCGCGTCCCATTAGAAGATTGGAACTACTTCAGCTAGTTCTTATTTTATTTTTATTGTTGGAGGAAGACAATTATGAGCGTATCGAAAATCGTATCAAAGCACAGCCCCATTTATCATTTGGGATTCTTCGTGGAGGATGCCATGGCTTTCGCCCGGCAGCATCACGATCTGTATGGTTCCGGGCCTTTCATCGTTATGGAAAATTTCCCCATAGAGCATATTTTCCGCGGCAAGGAGATGACGATCATGATCACTGTGGTAGAAGGCTGGTGGAAGGACCTCTCCATTGAGATCATCCAGCAGCATACGGAGGGGCCGTCGTATTTTAAAGAAAACGGCCGTTACGGGTTCCATCACATCTGCTTTAGCGTCAGCGACGTTCCGGCCGCCTGCAAGGAGTTCGAGGCCGCGGGCCGCAGCATCCAGGTAACCAGTTTCGACCGGCCGACCCCGTATGCCTTTATCGACGCCAGGGAGCAGTCGGGATACTATATTGAACTCATCCCGACCGTTGACCCCTTGAGCCAAATCGTAAAAAAATGGGCGGCTGACTGGGACGGGGAAACCAAGCTATTCAGAACGCTTGAGGACGCCAGGAAGGGCTGAGAATCATCTATAAGGGAGGCACTAGCAGTCTGTAACGTCTAAAATATTGCATATACACAATATGCTGACCACCGGCGTGAGCGATCATATGTACGGAACAACCATCACCGCCGACGGCGGCGCGCGGTGGATGTGCGAATAGCTTAAGACCTGTTTGGAAACTTCCCGATTTGCCGGGGCATGCCGCGGTAAATCGGGAACATCACCATTGATTATTTTAGGAGGAAATATGAATCCATTCCAAGAAGCGCCGCAATCTAAAAAGATGACCACCATTGTGGCTTTGTACCTGGCTCTTATCTGCAATACTTTTATCTCCACCTCGTTCTCCGGTATGCTACCCCTTGCCGCCGGGGAGTTTAAAGACGGGGCTATTTGGCCCCTCGCAATGGCCATCGGCGGTATTTTGGGGCTCTGCATCATGCCCATCTTCGGATACATCGGCGCGAAAAATCCCGCCATAAAGCGCCCCTTTGTTTCGGTTTCCCTCGTCATAGGCGCGGCGGTACTGATTGCCCGGGGGAGCGCCCAAAATATGATGACCATTGTGGTCGCCAGCGTGTTCTGGGGTTTTGTTTCCGGGAGTATATTTGTGCTGGGTTTCTCCATGGTCCGGGATATGTTTGATCGGAAAGAGTCGGGTACCTACCTGGGCCTGCTGGGCACGGTGATGAGCGTGGGAATGCTCGCGGGCCCCTTCTTAAGCGGCATCATTTTGGACCGTTTTGGCTGGCGGCCTCTGAACTTTGTGATCGGCGCCCTCCTGGTGCTTTCCGCCATTCTGGTATGGGCAGGGGTTAAAGTTACCAAAGCGGAAGCCGCGCCCCTGGCGTCCGCTTCCGGCACCTTCGACTTTGCCGGCGCCGCAGCCATGACCGTGTTTTTAGCCTGTTTTATTATCGCCATGTCCATGACATCCTATTTCCCCCTGGGAGGAACGGTAAACAACATCCTGCTGGTATTAGCGGTAATCGCCCTCATTGCCCTGATCTTCATTATTAAGACAAAGAAGCAGGGGGCCTTTATCCCCTCGGCGGTCTTCGCGGACCGCAATTCCGTGGTGTTCGCCGTATGTAACTTCCTCACCCTCTTTTCGACCATCAGCCTTAACGCGTTCCTGCCGGCCTACATCAGAATTGCCCTAGGCGAGGATTCTATAGTAACGACCATAGGCATAAGCCTGGCCTCCCTTCTGCCCGCCGCCGGCATGGCTATTCCGGGGCTGTTCCTCGGCCCGGTGTTCGGCGGTAAAATCGCGAAGGCCGGCGACGCCCGGGGTGTGCTGACCTTCGGCACCATTGTCCGTTTTGCCTCGTACCTGGCACTGCTGCTGGCGATCAACGAAGTATTAGGTCCCCTGTCCTATATTGCTATCATTGTGATCATGCTAGTTTTTGGGGTAGCCAACTCCCAGAACAGTGTTACTTTCTCCGCCGGGCCGCAGATCCAGATAAAACCGGAGCTTAGGGTGCAGTCCAATTCCATCATCCAGGTGGGGCAGAGCCTGGGCGCGGGTCTAGCCATACCGATCTACTCCCTTGTGATAGCCACCTGTACCGCTCCCTTCGTGGCGACCCACGGGGCGGCCGCGTCGGCAATGGGCCTCTTGAAAGCCATGCCCATCATCCTTACTATATGCCTTGTGGTAATAGCGTTGCTGTTTGTACTTGGTTTCTTCCTGAGACCCCTGGCAAAAGAGGAGACTTAGATCGTGTTGTTGCAACGCCTCGCCCTTCAGGGCGGGGTTGTTTTTCTTTATAATTAAAATAACACAACCCCGATGCTAAACATGGGGGTAAAAACAGAAGGAGAGCGCGAACATCATGGTTTACAAGTCGGACATTGAGATTGCCCAGGAAACGCCGGCCCGGCATATCCGCGAAATAGCGGAGACCCTTGGCGTTGATGAACGCTATCTTGAACAGTACGGAAACTACAAGGCAAAGGTTGATTACAAACTGCTGGAGGATTTGTCCGGCAAGCCGGAGGGCAAACTGGTGCTGGTAACCGCCATTACCCCCACGCCGGCGGGGGAGGGGAAAACCACCACCACCGTGGGGCTTGCGGACGGCCTGCGGAAAATCGGTAAAAAGAGCGTGGTGGCCCTGCGGGAGCCGAGCCTGGGGCCGGTGTTCGGCGTCAAGGGCGGGGCCGCGGGGGGCGGCTACGCCCAGGTGATCCCCATGGAGGATATTAACCTCCACTTTACCGGGGACTTCCACGCCATCGGGGCGGCGAACAACCTTTTAGCCGCCATGCTGGATAACCACATCTTTCAGGGGAACAGCCTGGGTCTGGACCCCCGGCGTATCACCTGGAAACGGGCGGTGGACATGAACGACCGGCAGCTCCGCTGCATCGTGGACGGCCTTAACGGCCGGGTGAACGGCCTGCCCAGGGAGGACGGTTTTGATATTACCGTGGCCTCGGAGGTGATGGCGGTTCTCTGCCTTTCCTCCGGTATCGGTGATTTAAAGGAGCGGCTTGCCCGGATTATCGTGGGCTACACCCGGGATGAGAAGCCGGTAACCGCCGGAGACCTAAAGGCCGCCGGGGCCATGGCTGCGCTCTTAAAGGATGCGCTGAAACCCAATCTGGTGCAAACCCTGGAGCATACCCCGGCTTTCATCCACGGGGGGCCCTTTGCGAACATTGCCCACGGCTGTAATTCGATCATAGCCACGAGGATGGCCCTGAAGCTGGGGGACTACGGGATTACCGAGGCGGGCTTTGGAGCGGACCTGGGGGCGGAAAAGTTTCTGGATATCAAATGCCGCATGGCCGGGTTGAAGCCGGACGCGGTGGTCATCGTGGCCAGTATCCGGGCGCTGAAACACCA
>JAISQU010000327.1 GCA_031274005.1 Spirochaetales bacterium | reverse complement strand
CTGGGAAAAAGCCGTTCTGACGGGAACCTCTGAGGCGTACCTGCGCGCCGAACAAAAACGCCACGAAGAAAATACGCTTACGGCCCCCTGCGACAGACCCTGCCCGCATCCCTGCGGCGTATGCGGCGCGGCTGTTTTTCCCGTAACGGCGGATTCCGGGGCGGACGCCGAATCACAGGCCGCTGCGCAGGAGGCTTCCGCGCCCGGCGGTTTCCCGCGTTCCATAAGCCGCCACATCTGCCGGTATGAAAAAACCGGAACAGCCGCGTTCCTTCCGCATTTGAGCCTCATGCAGGTCATGGAACGCGGCCTGCTGCGCGCCGGAATCGCCCTGCGTTTTACAGAGGGTTTTAACCCCAAACCCGTACTTGAGTTTGCCCAGCCTTCGCCGGTGGGCGCCGAGTCCCTGGACGAGGTTTTCTCGTTTGAGACCTTCAATGAGGAAGCATCCGAGGCCGCGTCCGACGCGCTGAATAAAAACCTGCCGGAAGGTCTTCGCATCACGGCGGTTTCGGTTATCCGCTACAGGGAGAAGGGGAAAAAGCCGCCGTCTCTTATGTCCCTGTATACGGGCGGCCGTTACGAAATCTTTTCGGATGATCCGGAGCTTTGCGCGAAAACGCTCAGCGAGCTTGGCCGGATTCCCGCGTTTACCATTATTGAAAGCAGTAAGGGCCGCCTGGTTGTGGATCACGCCTGCGGCGGGAACGCGCGCGGCTTTCAGTCGCTTTTGAAAGCCGCGCTGGGGGACAGCCTCAAAAGCCTGCGCATCCGCAAACTGGCGACGCGGATAAAAACGGAAGGAATTTAACCTCAGAGAACGCTGAGGGCGCGGAGAAAAGCATTAGGAAGAAAAATCACGGAACAGGAAAAACCGCAAAGTCGAAAAAGTCGCAGAAGTAAAGAAAAAAGAGACGGTGATGAGTTAATTCCTTGCGGCATAGGGATTTATCACCCGTAAACTACTTCTGATAATGTATATTCTGTCTACTCTTTTATGGGAAAACAAGGCGCTCGCCGCGGGCTTCTTATTGACTGTATGGCATGCGGACGATGTCTTTCTTTGTTCAATAGGTTTCCGGGGCGCTGCTTATCAAATGGAATATCCATAAAAAAAGACATGCCGCTATGCATGGCGTAACAATGTTGACCGAATAAAACATAATGGCAAGAAATCTGAGGTCTTCGATAAAAACATCAACAAAGCCTCCGATGAAAGAACCCGTGATTCCCACGATTACCGCTCCCCAGACTTTTCCTATGAAGTTTTTCCTCAGAACATAATAAAAAATAAGCGCCAGGCCGAATCCTATAACGATATAGATGAGCCCTGTTGTAATAAAACCAATCGGCACTCGTGTACCCTCTTTCCGTTAAAATTGAATCGAAACCGGAGTCGCCGCGCCGGCGCTCAGAACAACAGCCTCACTGTATATAGGGCTGAAACTTGTATCCCTGCCGTAGGCCACAACACAAAAGCCGACATACAGATTGGTTCCCGGCGTATAGCCTGAGAGCCTCGACAGATCGGGATCACCCGCATTGAAATAGGCGTAACTGACGCCCGGATATACGCTGGAGCCGGTCAGCGCGAGAAAACTTTTGCGGTAGTCATTCTGCGCCTGATTTATTGTTCTGTACACATAAAATTGCCCGTCGGGGTTGTCTATATTGCCGACAACGGCGCCGGTAAAAATTTTAAAAACAGGCTGCGCGGCCTCCGCATCCGCTACAGTGTTCGGGGGCGAGGGAATCGCGGTCGGAAAACTGATAACATAGGTATAATCGATGGACGGGTTGGGTACGGTAAGAAAAGGCCGGTTGGGCCGTACAAGCGGATTTTGTTCCATTCCTCCGCCAAACCCGTCCTGAAAGCCTGTACGCAGCAGGGACTGAAAGCCCTGAGATGTAATGACGGCCTCGCTTGAGACAAAACGCTGATAGAAATAGGTCCTGTCGGTATCGATGGCCGACTGAATGGCGGAGGGATTATAGGCATAAAATTTATAGAAAACCTCATAACCTATGAACTCGCCGCCGGGAAGATCATTCGACCGGTTGTGGTGGAACTCAAAACCGTTGCCATTCTGCCGTATGCTGGAATCACTGATGGGATACAAGTACACAAGCTGGTTTAGACCGCAGGCGGAAAAAAGCGGGATAAAAAGTATCGCGAGGGCAGAAAATTTTACCGTTTTAATGGTTTTTCGTTTTTTCCGCAGATTCAGGAACATCAAGCCCCCCGGGAATATCAATCAGTTCATAAATAACAACGGGTTTGTTTTTTCCCTTAACCCTGATGTTATCCAGCTCGCGCGCTATGACCTGGTCTTTTACAAGACCGTAGGTATACTCGCTTAAAATAATGTTGGTCGCGTAGGCCTTGTTCGTTCCTTCAAGGCGCGCGCCAAGGTTTACGTTATCACCCATAAGCGTATAATTCATCCGTCCCAGAGAGCCCATATTCCCAACGGTCATAATGCCGGAATTGATGCCTATGCCTATGTTGATGCGTTTCTCTTCCGGCCAGCCTGAGTTCAGCTCCCCCAGAGCCTTCATCTGTTTTACGGCGCACTTACAGGCGGCCAGAGCGTGATCCTCCTGCGGCAGCGGCGCTCCCCAAAAACACATAATCTCATCCCCTACATACTTGTCCAGGGTTCCGTGGTACTCAAGGATAATATCGGTCATTGCCGTAAGATATATATTCAAATGGTTTACAAGTTCCTGGGGCGTCATGCTTTCGGACATGGTAGTAAAGCCCCGTATGTCGGAAAAAAACACAGTCAGATCCCTGTCCACTCCCCCAAGTTCAATCCGGGGGGTTCTCAGGATTTCATCGACAACAGCGGGACTCACATATTTGCTGAACATTTCCCTGATGCGCCGCTTGTCCTTTTCTTCCGTCATGGTTCTGTAGACGACAATGGCCACAAAGGTAAAGACAAGGGCTATGCCCGGCAGGGAGAAGTTCAAAATAAGCGAATACTTTTCAAAGATCATCATGGTCAGCAAAAAGTACGCGCATACCGCAGCAATGGCGGCAACCCCTGACCACAGCGGCGAGAAACGCGAAGCGGTAAAAGCCATGGCAAAGGCCGCGGCGCAAAGAATCAGGGTATCGAGCCACCAGGGCGCGTAACCCAGAAACTTGTTCATGAGGATAGTGTTAAGGGCGTTTGCGTGAATCTCGACCCCGTACATAAGCCCGAAAGGCGTCGGTTTCTCGTCGGCGGCCATGCCCTGCGTAAAAGAACCCACCATAATGATTTTGTTCCTCAGCGTCCATGTTCTTGGCCATGTTGAAGGATCGGGCCCCGGCGCGCGCGAGGCGTAGGCAGCGTAGGAGTAGACGGGAAAAGTCCCGCCTCCGCCTGAATCAGCGGAAGACGGCCCTCCCATAAAATTGACAAGCATCTCGCCGTTTTCGTTGATGGGAATGAGTATTTCAGGAAGCTCTGCCTCTGTACCCGGAATACGGTACGGTATCCATGTTTGGGTTTTTGTATCAAAGGACTGAGGCGCGGGAATCCGTATATGAGATCCCAGAACAACCTCAACATCTTCCTGGGTTTTTCCGAAGTAATTCAGCGCGAGGGAAAGCGTAATAGCTGGGATAAAATGATCCCTGTATTTTCTAACGGTATAATACCGCAGGTCAGGAGCGCCGTCCTGGTTTGTGTCTTCTTCCTTAAGGGGAGCGTACTTTTCCATGCGCCGGTGCAGCCGGGACAAAACCTTCTCGGTTATGGGATACTCCACAACATGGCTCGCGCCCCGCTTATCGGTCCAGCACAGCCATTCGTAATTCTCCCTGTCAAGCGTATATCCGGGACCAATATCGTCGAGCCTCAGAGTTTCAATAAGCCGGCTTGATCTGGCCACAAGGGGCTGCCTGCGGTAAATTTTGTCGTAATCTTCCAGATAATTGGCGTGGCCGTATCCCCTGCCCGCCCGCGAGTAAGGAATCAGGGGCGGCTGCAAGCCGTAAAACGGCCTCATTTTTTCCCAGCCGCCTGAAACGCGCAGGGACCCCATGGTCTCATACATC
>JAISQU010000264.1 GCA_031274005.1 Spirochaetales bacterium | reverse complement strand
CTATATTAGAAGGAGGGGGCGAAAGCCTCCTCCGAAAAGAGCCTTGAAGTCTCAATGTTCTTTGAAAAAAACCCTCTTTATGCCGCAAGCAGGGAGATTTTCCTGTTTTTCGTAAACCGGAGCATCTCTTTGTTGCCGGGGAAACGGAACGGCAGGGAAGCGCGAAATATCCCTGAAACTATTTCCCGCGAGCATACAAAGACGAAGGCAAGGGATGCCTTCGGTAATCTTCAAGGAGGGTTATCCTATATGATAATTAATCACAATATGAGCGCCATGTATTCCAACAGGGAACTTGGCGCCCGCACCGTAGAGTTGGGCAAAAACATTGAGAAACTGAGTTCAGGCCTCCGGATCAACAGAGCCGGAGATGACGCCTCAGGACTTGCGGTTTCAGAGAAGCTCCGGAGCCAGATTCGTGGTCTGAATCAGGCGCAGCGCAACATAGAAAATGGAGTTTCGTTCATCCAGGCCACAGAGGGCTATTTGCAGGAGACCCAGGACATTCTGCATCGCGTACGTGAATTGTCTGTTCAGTCAGCAAACGGCATTTATACACCCGAAGATCGTATGCAGATACAGGTTGAAGTGTCCCAGCTTGTGGATGAAGTCAACCGCATTGCGTCCCATGCCCAATTCAATGGAATGAATATCCTGACAGGGGCTTTTGCCAGAGACTCCGCATCCGGCAGAGTCATGAGGCTTCAGGTCGGCGCGAACATGGATCAGAGTGAAGATATGTATATCGGCACGATGACCTCCGGCTCTTTGGGGCTTACGGACGCGCAGGGTCAGGGTGGAATGATTTCCATTTCTACGGTGGAGTCGGCCAACATGGCCATCGGTATAATTGACACCGCTTTGAGAACAGTCAATAAGCAGCGGGCGGATTTGGGCGCCTACCAGAACCGCTTTGAAATGGCTTCACGGGGAGTCGCCGTTGCCGCGGAAAACATGCAGGCTTCAGAGTCCCGCATGCGTGATGTGGACATGGCAAGTGAAATGGTCAACTTCGTAAAGAACCAGATACTTTCCCAGGCCAATACTGCGATGCTGGCTCAGGCTAACATGAGCTCGCAGAGCACGCTTCAGCTTCTTGGTTAAGTACGTTACCGTTCCGATTGTAAAGAGATTTCCGGACGTCATCTCTTTATAATGATTAGGGCAGGGGGAGTTCGCGCTCTCCTTCTGCTTTTCTTACACGGAGGTAAGAATCATGACTTTGGAAATAGTGGGAGTTCCCGCCAATGGAATGGCGGCGCTTCCAGGGATGCAGACGGGAAGGCGCACAGTTCAGCTCTCCAAACCTGTTGTCCACGCGCCTGAGAAAAAAAAAGTGGATCCCGCTTTGATACAAAACGCGGTTCGGGATATAGAGAAATTCAGCAGCGTTTTGAACCGCAGGCTGAAATATTCGGTTAACAAAGAGCTTGATCAGGTGGTCGTAAAGGTCATCGACAGCGCAACCGATAAAGTAATCAAGGTTCTGCCCCCGGAAGAGCTTCAAAGGCTTCATAGCCGCATACGGGAAACCATCGGCCTCCTTTTTGATGAAACCATATAGTCCGCCCGGGGGAAAGAGGGGAAAACGTGGCGGATTTTTCAATCCCTGGAGTTAACAGCAGATACAAAACCGACGACCTCATTAAAGGTCTTGTCGAGGCGGAAAAAGTTCCCCTGAAACGCATGGAGGATTCCGTATCGGCCTACAAGACCCAGGCCGGAACCTGGCGGGAACTGAATCAGGGTCTTGGCCGCCTGCGGGAGGCTTCCCGCGCCCTGTTCGGCTTTCAAACCCCTTTCGGCGAACGGACGGCAATTTCCGCGGATGAAAGCGTATTAACCGCCACGGCCACCCGTGAGGCGGAGGAAGGAAAAATCGAGCTTCTTGTCAAACGCATTGCCGGCAGCGATAAGTTCCTGTCAAAGTCTTTGAGTCTTGATTATTCGGTTCCTGAAGGAAAATACGGTTTTCGCGTGGGTGAGCAGGAAGTGCATTTTAACTTTCGGGGAGGGAAACTCTCTTCGTTTATTCAAACCCTGAACAGCCGCGCAGGAGGGATCCTCTCGGCTCAGGCCGTCCGCGATACACCGTCTTCGCAAATGTTCATGATTGAGGCGCTAAAAACCGGATCGGGGAATCCCCTCTCATTTTTGGATGACGCGTTCGCGTTTGCGCAAGACTCAGGCATTATCGAAAAAGACATACCCGGATACCGCAGGATTACTTTGGACCAGGCGTCCGTGCTGCCCTGGACAAAGCCGGAGAGCGCCGCCATTTTGCAGGACGACACCCTGAAACTTACGCCGGGAAAGGAGTCCTCCATTCCCTTTGAACCCCTGCGTGTCGCGGATAACACGGTTTTAGAACTCGAAGTAAAAGTAACTTCCCTGAAGGGGGACATCCCTCCCCCGCCCGCTCCGCCGCCGGGGCCTTCCATCCCCAGCGCGCCTGCGGTGAGCCTGCAGGACATTACCATTGAAAGCGAGTCCTCTCAGGTTATCCTTCCTGAATGGAAGGCCCCTGAGGGCCCCAAAATTGTGGACGATTTTATCATGATGTTCGCCGCGATGGACGGGGGGCCCACTCCGCTCGCGCCTCTGTCCGATACCGGGGACTTTGTAAAACTGACTATTCCCCTGAAAAATTACGGGAATGAAATTTCCGCCCTGTATTTCCGGAATAACAATACGCACAGGGATCTTGAAGTAAAAAACATCCGTGTTTATGACCCGTCCGCACAGGGGGATTTCCGGCCGGCGAATCCTGTGAGCAGCGCGCAGGACGCGCGGATTCTCATGAACGGCATTCCCATTGAGCGTCCGGCAAACACCATAACCGATCTTCTGCCGGGGGTAACAATCAACCTTGCGGGGCCGGGGCCGAAGCCGGTAGAACTGTCTATAGAACCGGACAGGGAAAAAATCAAAGACGCCCTTATCCAGTTTGTGGGTTTCTACAATCAGATTGTGGCGAACATTAACATTCTTACCCGCAGGGACGAGAACATCATACAGGAGCTTACCTATTTTTCACCGGACGAACAGGAGGCGGCCCGTGAAAGACTCGGGCTTTTTAACGGGGATGTGACGCTTTTGCAGATGAGGGGAACCTTCCAGAATATCATGATGAGCCCCTACCCTACTTCGGCGGGAGAAGAGTTCGCTCTTCTGGCCCAGGCCGGCATTTCAACAAACAGCCGCCAGGGCGGCGGGGGCTACGATGTAACGAAACTGCGGGGGTATCTGGAAATCGATGAGAATCAGTTGGATGAAAGCCTCAAGACAAACATGAAGGCTGTACAGGATCTTTTTGGCAGTGACACAAACGGCGATTTGATTCATGATTCGGGGGCAGCCGTGGCAATGGATAATTATATACGGCCCATGGTGCAGTCGGGGGGCATCATTCCCCTCAAATTGAATACTATTGATTCACAGATAAGCCAGACAAACCGCAGGATAGAGAACTACAATCAGTACCTGGAAAATTTTGAGAAAAATCTGAAGCGTAAATACGGCGCGATGGAAGGGGCGCTGGGGAACCTCGAAAAGAGTTCTCAATCGATAGAAAACTTTAACAGAAACGGTTCCGGCAATCGATAATAATATCAGATGAAAATATTTATAAACGGCGAAGCTCTTTCCTTCTCTCTGGAAAAAGAAAAATCTCTTTTTGATATATACCAGGCGCTTTCCGGCTGGGCGGGAACGCAGGGGGCGCGGATTACCGGCCTGGCGGTAAACGGCAGGGATATGGATATGAGCCTGTCCGGAGAATGGGGGGGGATCGCCCTTGACAGTGTCCGGACAGTCGAGGTTCGCGCGATACGCGAGGAAAACACAAGGATCTGCGGGCTGTCGGTTATACGGGAATATCTTATTATTCTGACAAAGGCTCTGGAGGCGGACGAGGAGAGGGCTGTGCGGGAGATTCTGAAGGAATATCCGTATATACGTACGGGCCTGGAACTCCATGTAAAAGACATTTTCGCGGATACGGGCGGAAGGCATTTTGAATCCGACGCCATCCTTCTTGAGCAGCGGGACTCGCCGTTTACCTCGGCTGAAAAACAGTCCATTCTGAGCTATGTGCGGGCCGTAAGCCTTATCGTTCAGGACCGCCTGCAGGAAATTGAAGAGCCTGAGAAAGAGGCCGCCGCCGTTGCGCGGCTGCTGCTTGCGGCGAAACCCGGCCTGGAAAATGTGCCCGTGCTGCTGCAATCGGGTAAAGACCGCGAGGCAATGCAGAGCATCCTCTCGTATACCGAGCTTACCCTAAAGGCGATACGCATCCTGGCGCAGAGAACCGAAGGGCGGGAGGATTCAAACGACTTCTGTAAAGATCTGAACGGTATCCTGAATGAACTGCGGGACGCTTTTGAAGCAAGGGACTCTGTTCTGATAGGGGATCTTTTTGAATACGAGATTGCTCCCCGTACGGACAGACTGGCGGAGATTCTTGAAGGAGGGCGCGCATGAGGTTTCCTTTGCTGCAAAGAGCTCCTCTGCTGAGGCTTACCGAAAGCGACTCCACCGGGAGCACCTTTATTCTTATCGTGATACTCGCCATTGTGGCTGTTGTAACGCTCTGGATAGTTCTTGTCGGCGCGCGGGTGTCTCCAAAGCCGGGAACCTACAGCAAGGGGAGTTTCCGCAAGAGGGCAAAAAAACTCAAACTGACAAAACCGCAGATAAAACTTCTGGAAATCGTTATCGCTGAAATGAAATTCGCCAATCCCGTACGCGTGCTGGAAAGCCCCGCGACCCTGGATAAACTTTTGCGTCAGGCAATGATCCGCATGGAAGAGCAGGATATTCCCGCAGAGGAGAAGGAACTCCGCAAAAGCGTTATTTACGAAATCAAACAGGCCATTGAGGCCAACTCGTCCCAGGGGAAAATAATATCCTCGACACTGATACTGCCCATCAATACGGAAGTCAAGATACGCGCGGCCGACGGAAAAACCTGTGTCAGCTATATTACCTCAAATATGCAGAACATGCTCGGCATGGAAATGCCCGGGGCGCTGAACAAGGAAGGCGCCTACCCCTGGCCCAAGGGCGAAGAGTTGTCAGTCATGTTTATCCGCGGCGGCACCGATGTCTACGCGTACAAAACAAAAGTCCTGGGGTACAAAAATGTGCGCGGGGTTCTTTCTGTTTTTACCGAACACGGGCGCAACTTAAAACAGGTACAGAAACGCCATGCGAAACGTAAAAAAATCGGCCGTCCGGCGGTACTGTACATGGTCAATATCGTAGAAACAAAGGTCAAACGCAAGCCTGTCCGGCAGGCTGTTGTCAACAAGGCCCGCAGCCTTCTGGGTTCCATGCAGGATATTTCCGCGGGCGGCTGCGCTATTATGGCGCAGAATGTTGTGCCCAAGGGTTCGCTTGTCCAGGTCGATTTTGAAACCATGAGGGGAAAACCCGTTACTGTGTACGGCAAGGTGCGGGGACTTACCCCGAATCCGCCGCGCAGAAAAATTATACATGTTCAGTTTACCAATGTTTCCCGAAAAAATATGAACGCCATTCGGGATTTTGTCTACGAGTATGACACATAAAGCAAGCCGTAAGGAACTTTTGTTCAGGAACCATTATGTACAGTATGAATACACGCGTATGTACAAGCGCGACTGATTCTGAAGGCAGGCTGAAACTTGTGTCGGCCATTGACATGATGCAGGACTGTTCTCAGATGTGGCTTGAGTCGGAGCCGGGAATCCTGCGTTATTTTCAGGATAACGGCATTGTGCAGATTCTTGTTTCGCGGCAGGTAGATGTTAAGCGTATGCCTGTTTACGGCGAAAGGCTGACGGTCAGGACAAGCGTCTATGAGTGCCGGAGTTTTATCGGGTACAGAAACACCATGATTTATGATGAGTCCGGCGGCCTGTGCCTTGCAAGCTGGAGTACCGGGGCCTTTGTGAGTAAGGACGGCAAGCCCCGGCCCCTGCCACGGGAGCAAACCGCCGCTCTTGTGATGGACCCCAGGGCCGATATGGAATACCTGGGCAAGAAGATTGCTGCGCCGGAAGCGGGTCAGGCAGGGCCGCAGCCCCCTGTGCCTGTACGGCGCGGCGATATTGATTTTAACCGCCATGTAAACAACGCCCGGTATGTGCAGATTGCCTGCGAGTATCTGCCGGAGGATTTTACGGCGGCGCGTTTGCGCGTTGAATACAAAATCCCCGCGAAATGGGGGGATGTATTGTATCCCGATGTACAGGAGGAGGCGGGCGGCTGCGCGGAAGAGGACGCCGCTGTTCTCCGGCGGATTTTTGTCCGGCTTGCGAACGGGCAGGGCGCGCCGTATACGGTTATGGAATTTACGGAATTACGGGAGATTCCGCGATAAAAAGGGAAGGTTCGCGCAGGGTCGCAGATTTTTGAAAAAATCGTAAAAATTTTAAAAACCCAGGATTGGACATAATGGAATTGAGAGGATATGGATTTCGTTATATACTTTGTTCTGCTATAAATGAAAACGAGGTGTACGGTGTTTTACGGCTCTAAAAATTCTCATGAGCTAGTGTTCTGTCTCGTTGATATTTAGTATAACATAATGTAAACTTTGCCAAGAAAGGCGGTGACATTATGGCGAGACCCAAAAAGTATATCATTAACCTGTCGGACGAGGAGATAGCC
>JAISQU010000258.1 GCA_031274005.1 Spirochaetales bacterium | reverse complement strand
GAGCCGGTTCCAAAATTAAACCATTTTTTGAAACCCGTGGGGCGCAAGGGATTGCAGGGGTTTAGCCACGGCGCAGCCGGGGCCGGAGCGATAGCGCAGCCCCGAAAAGCCCGGTTTTTTGCGGCGAAGCCGCAAAAAATGCGCACGAATGATTACGGTTTTCATTTTGGAACCGGCTCATTTAAGTATTTAGGTGTTTCACTTTTTTGTCAAGACGCCGCATCGCCTGGGGTGCGTAAGGGGGGCTTGGAGCCGAGGGCGGGTTTTGACTATTTCCGCATTTTGAGTATTCTTATAATGTGGGAATCTGATTCTATGAAATTTGTATATTTTGACCCTTTCAAAAAGCCGATTTTAGTATAGTATATATATGCCCTAAGGAGGTTTGCGGTGATCAATGTAACGTTTGAGAAAAATCTGGTTATCATATCTTTTGATGTAGACCATGTCGATTCCAGTAATTTTCGGGAATTCAAGTCAGTGGTTCAGTCTTATATAAAAGAGGGGTCAAAGTTCATTTTTGATCTGGGCGCGCTGAAATTCATCGATAGTTCCGGGCTGGGTTCCTTCCTGTCGATTCTGCGCGATCTGCACAAAGTCAACGGAGATATGGTTATGTGTAATCCGTCTGCCGGTGTAAGAATGTTATTCGATTTGGTGTGCCTTGATAAAGTCATTCAGGTCTTTCCCGACAGGAAGCAGGCGGAACAGGCTTTCGGCTGATTGGGCTTATCTCTTCTTTTTCGTACGGGGTTTGGCGTTTTGTGAACAGACTATTCCGCTGGATATATTATTTTACGCACTTTCTGGAACTTGTCCGGGAATTGCAGGAAACGCGCAAAGAGCTTGACACCCTTTTCCGTTTCGAGACCCTTATTCACGATATTACCACCCGTTTCATCAATCTGACCAGCGAGAAATATGACGAGGTTATCCGCGATCTTCTGCGGGATATAGGGGAGTTCGCCGGTGTAGACAGGGCGTATCTTTTTATGACCAGCGAGGACGGAAAATCCATCAGCAACACCCATGAGTGGCGGGCGGAAGGGATCAAATCAATCACCAGCGCCACAAAACACTCCCAGTTTCCTGCGGATACCTTCAAATGGTGGCGGAGCAGACTGCTGGCGCAGGAGTTTCTCCACATCTCATCAATTGCCGATGTTCCCGATGAGGCCGTGGCCGAACGGCGTTTTATGAGCATGGGGGGCATCCGGGCCATGCTGCTGGTTCCGCTTATCCGCAAGGAGAACCTGGAAGGCTTTATCGGTTTTGACACTGTACGTTTTTATAAAAAACTGGATAAGACCTGGGAACAAAAAGAAATATATCTTCTGGAATCGGTTGCCCAGGGAATAGTCAATCTGCGTCTCAGGTGGGAGGCGGAGAAGGAACTGCGGGCAGCGGAAATGCAGCTTATAAGAATCCGCGAAGAGGATCTTGAAACCAGCGCTCGGATTCAAAGAACAATTCTTACCGAAGAACCCAGAATCGACAATCCCTGCGTGGATATTAACGCGCTTTCAATCCCATCGCAGGAAGTCGACGGAGATTTCTATCACGCGATATGGATTGCCGAGGACGCCTTTGATTTGCTCATAGGCGATGTTATGGGTAAGGGGCTTCCCGGCGCTTTTATCGCGGCGGCCGTGCGCAACCATTTTCTCCAGGTAAAGCTGGATATGACAATACGCAACCCTAAAGCGCTTTCCGAACCCGTGGATATTGTGTCGAAAGTCGCCCTGCGCACAAGCCCCGAACTTATACGGCTTGAAAGTTTTATTACCCTGGATTACTGCCGCTTTAATTTGAATATTCGCCGTTTCGATTTTGTTGACTGCGGGCATACGCCTATTGTTCACTTTCACAGTGATACGCAGCGGTGCTGGCTGGTTAAGGGCCGCAGCCTGCCCTTTGGCTTTTCCGAGACCGAAGTATATACGCAGCAGTCTATCCCCTTCTATAAAGACGATATTTGGTTTTTTTATTCCGACGGTATCAGCGAGGCCCGTAACCAGAAGGGTGATTTCTTTGGGGAGAACCGCCTCATTTCAGTGATTGAGGAACATCATGAAAAGACGGCGCAGTCCATTATACGCCTGGTCAAGGAAGCGGTTATCGATTTTTGCGAGGGCAATTCCCTTGCGGATGATTTTACCTGCCTGGCCGTCAAGGTGACGGACCTTCCCGAGGGGCAAACAGCCTGCCGCTGCAGGATTTTTCCGGGAGACATTTCGACGCTGCCCGATGTACGGTCTTTTATTGAAGAGTGTCTGCCGGTAAACGAGGTCTTGACGGAAGAGGTCAAAGCGAAAATCATTTTCGCGGCAAACGAGGCTACATCCAACATCATCAAGCACGGCCTTAGCGGCGATACCAGTGAGGAAAAGGGCGGTTTTTATCTTGAAGTGGGGACAACCCCGGACTGGCTTTACCTGTTTTTCCGTTACGCCGGAAAGCCTTTCAACCGGGCCGGCACAGTGAAGCCCAAAATTGAAAATTTGAAAGAACATGGTTACGGGTTGTTCATTATGGAGGAGTTTATGGACAGCGTTGCCTACGCGAACGATTTTCGCGGGGGTATGTCGCTGTGTCTTGCAAAGCGCTTTGATCTTCCCAAAAGCCCTGATCAGATTAAAATAATTGACAGCGAGGGTCTTGAGGTGGGAGAGATGTATTTCGGAAAAGATATAGACAAAGAAGACAGCCCAGCAGCGGGAACCGCAGCCGCGGAGATACGCCTGGCGCGGGACAGTTCCGTCAAGCTGGCGCCTTCTGCGGTGGGAGAGCCGTTATGAATAAAAACAAAAAAACAAAAATCATCTGTACCCTGGGGCCCGCTTCGGATGACCCTGAGCTTGTAAAATCCATGCTGGAAGCGGGGATGAATGTCGCTCGTTTCAATTTTTCGCATGGTACGCACGGGGAGCACAAAACGCGGATAGAGAATCTGCGGAAGGTCTGCGCGCAGACAGGTATACCGGCGGGCATTCTTCTTGATACCAAGGGGCCGGAAATCCGCACGGGCCTTGTTGCCGGAGGGGGAAAGATCACCCTGAAAGCGGGGGACTGCGTAACGCTGAGCGTAGACGGCGCGGAATGTGTTCCCGGCAGGATCAGCCTTTCGTACAAACCTTTGCCCAGGGAAATTTCCACGGGAAACCACATTTTTATAGCGGACGGGCTTATCGATCTTGAGGTAAGGGATGTCCGCGGGGCAGAGATTCTGACGGTTGTCGCGAGCGGCGGGGAAATCGGCAGCAAAAAGAATGTCAATGTTCCCGGTGTGCGTACCTCTCTTCCGGCTTTGGCGGAGCAGGACTACGCCGATATTCTTTTTGGCCTTGAAATGGGCATAGATTTTATTGCCGCGTCGTTTATCCGCAAGGCATCCGATGTTATAGAGATACTCAAACTTATCGAAAAGGCAAAAATCCGGCCCCGCATCATCGCGAAGATCGAGGACGAGGAAGGCGTCGAAAACGCCGAAGATATTCTGCGTTTTGCCGACGGCATCATGGTTGCGCGCGGAGATCTGGGCGTACAGATTCCGGGTGAGAAGATTCCCCTTATTCAGAAGGAGCTTATCGAAAAGTGCAACAGGGCGAACAGGATCGTGGTGACCGCTACGCAGATGCTGGAGTCCATGACGGTAAACCCCAAGCCGACGCGGGCGGAGCTGACCGATGTGGCAAACGCCGTGTTTGACGGTACCGACGCGGTTATGCTTTCCGGGGAGACCGCCGGCGGAAAGTATCCTGTTGAGGCCGTGAGGGTTATGCACAGGATAATCGACGCCGTGGAAAGTTCCGCTGAATATCGTGACAGGTCGCAGCGGTATTTTACGATTCAGGCAGCGGCTACGGATATTCCTCACGCGACCGCGAAGGCCGCCCATGTTCTGGCTGAAGAAATCGGGGCAAAGGCCATTCTCTGTTTGACCCGCACGGGCAATACGGCCCGCATTCTGTCCATGTACAGACCCAAACAGACGATTGTTGCCGCGGCGCCCTGCGAGGAGGTTCGTAACCATCTTCTTCTGAGTTGGGGCGTTCAGCCGCTTGTAACTTCGGAGTCAGTTGATTCCGACGCGATGATTCTGAACGGTCTCAAGGCCCTTATGGCCGCGGGCTACGCGAAAAAAACCGACCGCGTTGTTGTTGTCGCCGGTGTTCCCATTGGTACGCCGCTTGTTACGAATATGGTGCGCGTCTATTACCTGGGCAACATTCTGTGCCGCGGCGAGCGGGGCTATGGCGGAGAAGTTACCGGCAGGGTTATCCGCGCCTCCAGCGCGGCGGAGGCCGCGGCAAAGCTGATGCTTACCGGAGACGAAATTCTTGTAACAGCGAATCTTGACGAGAGTTTTATGCCTTTCATAAAAGGCATAGCCGGATATGTGATAGAAGGCTATTCGCTCATTTCTGTTGAACGCATTCACGAAGAAAATCCGGCCTGTGTCGGCATCGCTTCTGCGGCGGGCGCCCTGGAGATTCTTTCCGACAACCTTGAGGTAACGCTCAACGGCGAAGAGAAGCATGTCTACGAAGGTATTATATAATTTGAGGCATGCGGATAACAAAACACACCGTCCCGTGTTCGGATTCGGCGTGGATGGTCCAGCCGTGGTTTTCGAGTATTGATCGCGCTGTGGAAAGTCCCAGGCCGAATCCCGGTTCGCGACGGGAAGAGCTTCCCCGGTAGAAAGGTTCAAAAACCAGTTCCAGTTCTTCCGGCGGAATGCCCTTGCCGGAATTGGAAAGCCGGATCTCAATGCCGCCGGAACCGCTCCATGCGGAAAGTTCAATATGGCCGTTTTCTTCGGAGTACCGCAAAGCGTTTCCGAAAAGGTTTTCAAAGACCCGCGTCAAGAGGGTTTTGTCCCCAAGGACTTCCGCGGAATCGGGAATATCCAGCCGGGTTGTAAAAGTCTTTTTTTCCACCGAGGCGTCCTCGCCGAAAACGACGGAAATTTCCGCGAGGAATTTTTTCAGCCCGAAAGCCGTGTGCCTCATGCGCCAGTCCCCTGTCTGCATCCTGACAAAGTCGATGAGTTCAAAAATTCTTTCTTCCAGTACTCCCGTCTTGCTCCTGATAATGTCCAGATACTTTGTCCGCGACTCCTCGTCCCCGGCCATTCCGTCTTCAAGGGCTTCGATATACCCGCGGATCGACGTAAGGGGAGTTTTCAGGTCGTGGGAAACCGCCATAAGAAAACGGGCGCGCTGGGCGGAATTTTCCTTTATCGTTTTGCGCATGGTATCGAAAGATTGGGTAAGGGAGGTA
>JAISQU010000198.1 GCA_031274005.1 Spirochaetales bacterium | reverse complement strand
TTCAGGGAGATTTTTTGTAACCGTGATTCGCAAGCGGGTCCATACCCCGCCCTTTAGGGCGTTTTGAATCCGGCAAGCTGCTAGTATCTTGATTACACTAAATCATAAGAAAAGAATTTTAACCGCATTGCGACACGAAAGCTCGTGAAAGGAGGAACAGTACATGCAAGGCGGGAACGGGCTTTTTTACCATTTGTTTCTTCATTCTTCCTCTGCGATCTCAGCGTTCTCCGCGGTTTTTATCTGTGTCTTTAGTGTAATCAAGGAACTAGGAGCGGCGTTGTTTTGAACAGGGTTTGCGGCTACAATGGGTGTATGTCATTAATACGTATGTATATTCTTGTTGCCGCGGGAATCCTGGCCTGCGCCTGTGTGTCTCCGTCTCAGCCGTCGGCGGAGAAATCATTGTCCGGCGCGGCCGGGGGGGATGCTCCTGAGGACCGCGCCTTTGCGTATCCTTTGACCGAAGAGGGCGCGGCTCGGGCGTACTACGAGGGCGAGACGGAAGAATGCGTCCGTATTTTTGAGAAACTTCTGTCCGGCGCGGCCGCGGACGGCAGGGATACGGCCGTCAAAAAACAGCTTGTTACCGCGTATTATGAAACCGGCGATTATGAAAAACTGATTCCGCTTTTGGAGGGTATGCTTGAGGCGGAGCCCGGCGCGGAAGTCCGGCGGGAACTGTTTACCGCCCTCTGCCTCGCGGGAGATACCGGCCGCGCCCTGTCCCTTCTTCCCCTCTCGCCTGTGACAAGCGAAACGCTTTTTTACGAGGCCCTTCTGCGCCGCGATACGGGAGATAATCAGAAGGCCGCGGAGCTTTTGAAACAAAGCCTTGCGGCGCGGGATTTTAACCCCATAGGATGGTTTTTTTTGGGGCAGCTTCTCGCGCCTTCTTCTTTGGCCGAAGCGGAGGAATGCTACAGAAAGGCCCTTGGTCAGGACGCGGGCTTAACGGAGGCGCTTTTTCCCCTGGGCGGGGTTTTGTTCGCCCAAAAGCGTTACCGTGAAGCCTACGGTTTTCTTTTGCGGGCAAAAAACAGTTTTCCGGATAATCCTGAAATCGCAGCCATGATAGAGCAAACCCTCGATATTCTTCCCGAACTGACTGAGGAGCAAAAGACCGCCGCCGGGAAGCGCAAATCCGCCGCCGTTCCCCCAAAGGTAAAGGCTCAGGGCAAAGAAACCGAAGGGCTTGTCCTGGTGAGGGTGGGTCTTGCGGAAAAACTCGGCGCTCTGTCCGTGAAAACGGGGGGAGCGTACACCCTTACGGACGCCGGGAATACGGTATACGAGGGTAAAGCCCTTGACCTGTTGACTATTGAAATCGCGGACGGCGAGATCTCCATAAAAAATGAAGAAAAAATCCTGGCATTTTCGCGGGGGCCTCTTGTTCTTGCGTACTGCGAAGAAGGCAATACCACAATCGTTTTTGATTTTCTTTCCGAGGCGGGTTACTTCTTTGCCGTTACCGAAGACAGGGTCTACAGGGGTACTCTGGAGTTTCGCCCTGCGGAAGGCGGCATAACCCTGATCAACGCCCTCAATATAGAAGAATACCTGTACGCGGTGATTCCGTCGGAGATGCCCGCTTCCTGGCCGGAAGAAGCCCTGAAGGCTCAGGCAATAGCCCACCGATCTTATACTCTTGCCCATCTGGGGCAGTACGCGGCGAAGGGTTTTGATGTGTACGGTTCTGTGCTGTCCGCGGCGTACAGGGGCGTGGGCGGCGAAGCGCCGAAGGCCACCGCGGCGGTGGATTCCAGCCGCGGCGTATATCTTACGGCCGGCGGCCTTCCCCTCAAGGCATATTACTCCGCGAATCACGGCGGCTACAGCGAGGACAGCGCCGTTGTCTGGGGAGGCGCGGATACTTTTATGGCCGCGGTTGCGGATAAACTTATTCCGCCGCGGGAGACCTGGCTCCCCCTGGATCAGCTTGACGGTTTTGTCCGCGGCCGGCCGCCCTCCTACTCGTCGGCGGAAAAGCTGCATTCGGCGGCGGCCTACCGCTGGGAAAAATGGGTGCGCGCCGAAGACATTAAAAACCGCGTGGCGGCGGAGGGTCTGACGGGCGATATAGTGCGTATTGTCAGCCGGGGCAGAGGAATTTCCGGGCGCGTCCGGGAGGTGCAGATAAGCGGTACCGAAGGTTCTGTACGGGTTTCCGGGGACAGAATACGATCCCGCCTGGGAGGACTGCGGTCCAACCTTTTTACCATACGGACGAAAACGGCAAAAAACGCCCTTCCTGAGTATTTTATCTTTCGGGGCGCGGGATGGGGACACGGCGTGGGCATGGATCAAAGCGGGGCCGCAGGCATGGCACAGGCGGGATATACGGCGGAGGAAATCCTGCTGCATTATTATCCCCGCGCGGAATTGGCCCGTCCGGAGGCGGGTACGCCGGAGAACTGAAAAGCCGCAGGGCAAAAACGCGCGGCAATCGGCTTTCTATTTTTGTTTTCTTAAACTAATTCCAATTTTATTTTTTTCCCCATTATTGATGCGGCCTTCTTTAATGTAAGTAAGGTTATTGAATCATTATATGGATCAAGAAGCCGATCTACAGCAGCACGTGAGGTTTCCAGCCGTTGTGCCAATTCCGTCTTTGTCAATTTTTCTTTTTTTAAAGTTTCCTGCATTTGGAGCGCAATTGTTTTTTTAATTGCTCCATTAGCAACTTCTTCCTTGATTTCCTCTTCTTCCAGAAAATCGTCAAAGGTACTGCCTACAAAATTATTTTTCATCTGTTATTCCTATAGACTTTTTATCTTCCTTGGTTTGATGTTTTAACCATATCCTCACCGGTTCTTTCCCTATTGATGTTTTAAAAAATCTGGCAACAATCCTTTTCTTGGTTTCCATAATTAAATGTATCATATTTGGTACATTATGTCAATAGCTTTTGACCATTTTTTTGATAGACTTTGAGAAAATTTTGGTTTTTATGTCGCATAACGCATAATCAGTGTGCTCTTCGGTTATAATTTATAGGCGATGTAGGTCTTCAGGCTCCAGGCCCAGGCATTATCATAGCCCGCGTCGGACCAGCGCTGGTAATAGCGCAGCTCAAGGCCGATGCTCGTGTCCGGCGCGGTATAGGCCTCGAGGGTGGATGTAAAAATGTGTACGGTGTTTGTCCAGTCCGCTCCGTCCAGAACCCACATACGGTAATAAAAGTAATTCAGGCTCAGGCTGAAATACCCCTCGCACAGATATTTCAGGCCGGCTTTATATGACCAGCCCGTTCCCTTGGTGTCGTAGTTGTCTATTTCCCAGTGGCTGTAGCGGGAGTCCATAACACCCAAAATCATTCCGTAAAAATACGAATTAAGTTCCACACTGCTGCGCTCGCCGAAGGGAAGGCGCAGATCAAAACCCGGCCCCGCTCCGTTGGAGGCCAGTTTATAAACCAGGTTTTCAAGATAATCAAACTGCTGATACAGGCCCAGGACAGCGCGCGCCTGCTTTCCAATGTACAATTTGAAACCGCACAGAATGGCGTCCGCAAAAATATCCCAGGAGGGGTTTACATAGTCAACCTCGCCGTCGACTTTTACGGAAAAATAGTCGTAGGGGCCGTAAAGGCTGCCGCTGTCCCAGGGGCTGCCGTAGCGGATGAGGGCCCCCAGATAGGCGTGGGGAAAATCGCTGAAGCGTTCATCGTCATCATGGGTATAATTCAGGCCGCCGCGGACGATAAAGTCCAGATGTGTTCGGGGGAGTTTGTTTCTTTCGGCAAAGGGTTCGCCGAAAACCCATTTGTTGAGCATATACATGGGGTTGACGACCCAGGCGGCGAATTCCCGGAAAAATCCCCGCGCTCCACCCGCGGTGTTGGAATCCGAAAAAGCTATGGCGATCCTGTACCCGGCTTCGCCGAAAGCTGCCCCGCCCACCGCAGTTACGATAAGGTCGTTGATGGCGGGAGTGTCTCTTTCGGCGTAGTATTCCCATATATAGCTGCCCAGTTCGGCAAACGCCAGGGATTCCCAATAAGAAAAACCGTAGGCCCTCGCTCCTGTATAGTACATGCTGCCGTGATAGGGATGAAGAATCTGATTCGTAAAAAAATCGCTGTTATCCCATTCGGGGCCTTCTTCTATATTGTTTTTCCAGGTTGTGGGACTTACCCTGGCGTAGGGCTGCATTATCATATAATCATAGCCCCAAATCGCCAGGTTTGCCGCCATTCCCTGGGCGAAGGCCATGGGAAGGTCCCGGCCGTATTCGGGTTTCGGGAAGGCATTCTCGTCCTCTGCCGCGCGCGCGGCGCTTTGGGACTCATCAGCGCCGATATGGGGAGAGGAAATGCTCCCCAACGCGAAAAGCGCAAGGACAGCGCAAAGAATGTGGACTTTTCTCACTGATTGATGCATAAAGTATGATCGCGCTGTATTATAGTACAGAAGCAAACCTTCTGTATAGCGCCCGCCGCGGACGCGCACGGATGCATATTTCCGTATTACCCCTGTTATCGCCGCAATATCTATAGTATACTATAAAGTATGAGAACGAGACAACCCAAGAGTGTTTGCGAACAACTCTACTATATTAAACGGAAGGCGGCGGCATGCAGGGAGGAATGTTTGAACGGCATGACAGGTATAATTTCGAAGCGAAAATAAATTATACCCTCGATACCAGGCAGGCAAAAAACAAATATTTTCTTACGTTTTATTTTTTTGTTCCCAAGCAGCTAAATGTCACGCGGAAAAATTACTCGCGGACCGATTTTTATGCCGACATGCATACGTATATACGTTTCCGCGATCCCCGTTTTACCCTGCAGGAGCTTCTCGATAAATACAATAACCGCTCTCCCCTGTGTCAGATTGCCGGCAACATCGCCGCCCTCAGGGAGAATCCCTCTTCAGAGGAGGTGAACCGCAAAATTATACATGAATTACGGATGTTCGGATCAATTTTCAAATCCATCCTCAAGGCGGAGGTCAGGGGTTTTATCAGGCTTATCAGCCAGGACCCAAAAGCCGCCGCGAAAGATCTGGATCAGAAAATTGATGAGTTTCTCACGGGCCTGCGGAAGATCGACAGGCAGTTTGATCTTTTGGGAAAAGACCTTGATGTGCCAAATACAAGCCGGGAGCTGCAGGAAGCCCGCAGTTTCGCGCGGGACCTTATCAGCCTGGAACTGCAAAACCACCTGACCCTGTTTCTGTCTGTCTATCGCAAAAAATCCAAAAAGCCGTCCAGAAAGACGGTGTACGCCCTTATTTCTCTTATTGAAGAGCATGTGGCGTTCAGAAAATCGAGAAACAGCCATCTGGTACGGAATGATGAAACCCTGAATGAAAGTTTTACTTATTGGGAAGGCATTCTGAAAAAATATTTTCAGGGCGTACTCTACCTGTCCATACGGGATAAGGATATAACGGGAAAAGCCCAGCACCTTTTCTACGGTCTGGCCGCGGGCGTAGCCATGTTTTTGAGCCTTATGCTGGGATACTGGATAGGGATGCGGTTTTCAAGTGAGCAGTCCACAAGTTTTGTCGTTGCCCTTGTCGCCGCCTATATCATCAAAGACAGAACAAAAGACATTATCCGCAATTACTCCAACAGCTTACTCAGGGTGTTTTTTCCCGATCACAAGTTTATGATTGAAGACCCCCTTTCGCGAAGGACTATAGGCATGGTAAGGGAATCCATGCATTTTCTTTCGCCCGGGGACATCCCCGCCAAAGTTTTGCAGGAGCGCGGTTCCGGACACATGACCCGCATCGAAGAGGAGGGAAGGCCGGAAGAGGTTCTTGTGTATCATAAAGTGGTTACCATTAATACGCAGAAGATCTCACGCTATCACAGCCGCCGCCGGGACATCAACGAAATTATCCGCTTCAATGTGCGCAAGCTGGTGCAGTACGCCGATGACTCCTTTCACTTTGACAAGGTGTGGGACCCCCGCACAAGAAAAATCAGACGCATCAAGTGCGCGAAAGTCTATCACCTGAACCTGATTATTCGTCTGGAAACACTTACCGGGCAGCGCGAGACGAAGCTGGGCCTGCCCGCCGCGCAGGAGAAAAAACAGATTATTTTCAAACATGTGCGGGTCATTCTGAATCAGGACGGGATTGTCCGCACGGCTGAGGTTTAGACTCCCCCGCGCGGGCCGCTTTTCCGCGCCGGGTCATTCCTGAGCTCAAAGTAACAACGGCAATGGCGGCAAGAATCATGGCCGAGGCGACAATAAGACGCAGCGAGATAATTTCGTCAAGAACAATTGCGCCCAGAATAACGGCCACTATGGGGTTTACATACGCATAGGTGGACACAAGGGGAGTCGGCGCGACTCCGAGAAGCCAGGTATATATGGCGAACGAGAAAAGCGAGCCAATGATTATGAGATAAACAAAACCCGCGATGGAAGCCGCGCTTACATCTTGCGCCTGAAACCTCCAGGGTTCTCCCATAAGGGTTCCCGCCAGGATAAGCCCCAGGCCGCCCCCTATCATCTGCATTCCGGAGCCAAGTACCCGCGAGGCCGGAAAAACCGCGGTACGGCTTTTCAGCGAACCCGCGGCCCAGAGAACCGAACCCGCCATAAGGGCCGCGGCGCCCAGAGGACTTATCATGAGCGCCGTTCCCATAATGTTCACCGGCCCGATAAGAAGAACAATGCCCGCGAACCCAAAGACTATCCCCACAATGGCCATTTTGCCGGGCCCCGGGGTTTTTGCCCTCCTGCTCGCGATTATATCAAGCACGGCCATCCAGAAAGGGATGGAACCAATAAGAAGCGAGGCGATTCCCGAAGGAACAATCTTTTGCGCCCAGACATTGATTCCCGATCCGCAGCATATCATAATAAGCCCCACGCTGAAGGCCGACTTCCACATCTTTGCGGTAGGCGGCCGAGCCCCCCGCGCCCGCTGAAAAGCGTACATAATTATTCCCGCCGCGAGATTGCGCGTTCCGTTCATAATGAAGGCGGGAAAAGCCTCAAGCGCGTAATGGTTGGCCAGATATGTTGTGCCCCATCCCAGGTAAATACCGACGAGGCCCAGCCAGATGGAGGCTTTGCTGACAGGTGTTTTTTCTTCCACAGGGAACACTGTATCATAAAACGCGGCCCTTGATTAGCCTGAAACCGCAGATAAATAAAAACCAGGGGTATGAACCCGCTTGCGAATCAAAATATGGCGTGCACCAATTTTTTCCGTGCGCCTTTTTTGCTTCGCAAAAAACCGGGCTTTCCGCTTCAATCTTTTGGCTGTGCCAAAAGGATTTACGCTGCAATCCCTGGCGCGGCCCAAGGGCTTCCAGTGATTTTGCACAGAAAAAAATGTTGCACCCGGTATTGATGGGAGTAATAGATAAGGAACGAGACGATGAATAAGATAAAGAATTTAACAGCAGACGACAAAAGTTTTATTTTTAACCCCCTGTCTGTGTGGTCCGTGAGGTCGACTTTTCCGCTCATTGGCGGAAAAGCGGTTAATTTTCTTGTAATTGCGGCAACCCTTGCCGCGCTCGCGGGCTGCGCTCATGACGGCGGCCAATGGAGGCCGGGAAAACCTTTCCCGCTGGAAAAAATTATCATCGGGGTTATCCATATTTCCGATCCCGTCAATGAAACATCGGGTTATGCTTACGAACATGAACGGGGGATTCGGGAAATGCGGGATCGCTTAGGGCTTGGGCCGGAACAGATTATCCGCAAGGTTAACGTGGCTGAAGCGGACCAGGATGGCATTGAAAGCGCCACGCGGGACTGTATCGCTTTGGGGGCCAACATCATTATTGCCACCAGCTACGGCTATATGGACACCTGCGAAAAATTGGCGGGGGAATTTCCCCAGGTAGTTTTTGCCCATGCCACGGGACACAAAAACAACGATACAAATTTTACCAATTATTTCGGGCGGATTTATCAGGCCCGTTTTTTAAGCGGCATCGCGGCGGGGCTTAAAACCAAAACAAACAGGATAGGCTATGTAGCGGCCATGGGTAAAGAAAACAG
>JAISQU010000180.1 GCA_031274005.1 Spirochaetales bacterium | reverse complement strand
CGTATAGGCCGAGCGAATGACCATCAATCCCGAAAGACCGGAATTCAACACATTCCCCTGGCTTATCGAGCTTACCGGAAGGAAGGGGCCCATGCCTCCGTTCTCCCCGTTCGCAGCGCCGGAACCCCAGCGGAAGCCCAGGGATACCATGTCCTGCCAGGCCGTGGGGAGATACCAGTCGGCGTCCAGGAGCAGGGCAAGGCTGGTTTTCGTGTCCGTTTCCGCCTGTTCCGCCAGGCCCAGAACAGCCCCGGCGTTTATGCCGAAAGCAGGCAGAGGCGAAAAGAGAAAACGCAGGGAGAGGTATTGGGTATGCAGCCGGTCTTCCTCACCGTTGAGGTCAAACTGCGCGAGGCCGTTCAGATACAGGCCGTGGGGACTGCCCGCCAGGGCCGGAGCTTCCCATGAAATTGAGGCCAGCGCACGGCGGGAGGCGAAGTAGGTGGCGGCGGCGTTGTCCCAATCAAAGGGCTTCTGATAATCGGCAATATCCGAGGCGCTCATGTAAATATCCGCCGTGTCTTTGTAGAGGAAACCCGTATAGTAGCCTCCGGCGGAGAGACGGCTTCCCCCCAATTCATAGGAAACCGCAAGCCCGTCAAAGAGGCCCGCGGCGACAATACCGTTGGGATCGCTGAACCGGACCCGCCCTGTTTCCAGAGCGAGGCGGGGCAGGGGCCGCCAGGCAAGCATAAACCGGTACAGTTCCGGCAGGGCTTTCCATTCCTCATACTCATAGCGCAGGGAGAGGCCCGCCGAAAAGTAGAGGTCGAGGCTTTCATGGGGGGAGGCGGAAACCCAGGGACCCAGGGTAAAGGTGGAGGTATTATCGATTTCCTCCTCCGTCCATTCGGGGTTTATGTGGAGGGCCGCGCCGAAATCGGCCCCGAAGACAATGCCGGAACAGAAAACCAGGAACAAAAGTACGGGGACGGACTGTAATTGTTTCATCATGGATACCCCCGGCTATGAGACCGGTCAAGGTCATGGTGGTCCAACACCCGCCCGATTATCCGCAAAAGCCGTTCCCCGGAAACGGTCAGCGCCGGATCGTTTCGCCCCTGGATAAGTTTGCGGTAGGCCATCTCCCGGTAGGCATAGCGCGGGCCGGGAAACAAGGCGTACAAAAGGCCGCTTTTCATGTCGAAGGCCCGCATGATCAAAAAGGATAATTCCCCCAGCCTGATGATTCCCGCCGCCTCCGCGTTTGCAGGCAGATAACTCCGCGCCAGGGCTTCCGTAAAAGCCGCATCCGGAGTGCTGTCTTCACTTAAAAGACCCGCCGCGGGCAGAACCACAAAGGCCGCCATTGCGTAGGTAACTTCGGATGTGTCCAGAATCGCATCCATTTGTTCCGCGGTCTGGGCGTGTAACAGACCAATGGACGTGCAGAAAACGGCCAGCATAAAAACAAACCTCTTCAAACCATCCCCCTTGTTATGCAAAAACAAAAAAGCCCTCCTCGTTCTTGAGGCAAAGAGCCTCCTATTTTGACGCGGTTATTGTAATATCGCCGTCAACAAAATCCGCGGTTATCTGGACATTGCCGCCTGAAAGACTGTAACCTACCATCCGGCCATCGGAGGCGTTCACATCGGTCGTAAGCTCCGCTCCGGGCATGTTTTCTATCTGGGCGACAAGGTTTTCAAAGGCCGGCTTGCCGCCATTGATAAGACCCACATGGTAGGCGCCCTGATACAGGGCCGCCGCGGTTACATCGGTACCGGGAGGCTGACGCAGACCGGAAAGACCGTATCTGCCCCATTCGGTATCGGAAGGCCAGGGAACCGTTTGGGAACTTCCCGAATAATTGCGTTCAGGGGCCGTGCTTGTACCCCCGGAGCCGCCGCTTCCGCTTGAACTACCGTCGCTCCCGCTTGAACCGCTGTCTCCGCCTCTGCGAAAAAGTCCGGAAATCCCCTCGCTTATGCCGTCACGGGATCCGCTTTGTACAGAACTGCACCCCGCCGCAAAAATCATCATCGCGGCGCATAGCAGTACGATTGTTCCTGTTGCCCTTTTCATTCATATACTCCTTATTGTTCTATTTTCAGGGATACTATCCCTGCTTTCCACATCCGCCCCGGCAGCCTGCTCCATTAGGTAATTTCAATTTTTCACGCTCTACCCCTTTTCCCCGGTGTTTTTCTGCGTTTTTCAACTTTTGGTAATCTAAAACGGCTTTTTCTATGTACCCTTTTATGTAAGCTTTATCTTCTTCGCCCAGGAGTTTTATTTTTTCCTCAAAAGGCATGGCTGTAAGTTTCATTTCAATATCCGCTTTTTCCATCAGATCCTCCTTTTGATTCGCAAGCGGGTCCATACCTCGCCCTTCAGGACGAGGAGGGTCATTAACCGGGTTAGATAATAAATCTCTGGGTTAATTTTGTCAAGAAGAGAAAGGCAAACCGCAGCGCTTGTATTTTTAACCACGAAAAAAACAACCGCTTTGTAGTTAAATTTCTTCAAATTTGAGTATTTTTGCGGCGCTTGAAAGCAGCGTACTTTCCTTTTTCGTGTCTTTTCGTGCTTTTGGCGGTTGAATTTCTTAAAAGTAAAATTGTTGGACAAACCGCCTGTTTTGCGCATCAATTGACCCAGTTAAGAAAAATCACTATTATTTAACTGGTATGAATACGACACTCGCCGGCCGGCTGGATTCCCTCATTACCAATTTGGGCATGAAAAAGCGGGATTTTGCCCAAAAAATAGGGTTTAC
>JAISQU010000143.1 GCA_031274005.1 Spirochaetales bacterium | reverse complement strand
GACGGGCGCACCAATTTTTTCCGTGCAAAATGAAGAACCGCGGAGCAGAGCTCCGCGGTATCTTCTTTGGTTAAGGAAATTTATTGTATAGGCATGGTTCATAACCCGTAAATTTAAGAGCCTTTCCATTTTGTACAGGCCAACTTCCTTTCCGGAGCAGAGCTCCGGGGTATGAACCATGCCTTTTCCAATCAAACCTGAAAAATTGCAAAGCAATTTTGTAAGCGTCTTTACACAAGACGGTCGCTCGCGCCCCTACAATCCCTTGCGCCCCACGGGTTTCAATAAATGGTTTAATTTTGGAACCCGCTCATTTGCTCAGCATTTCCTCAATCATCGATACTTTGAGTTTGCCAAGCTCTTCGCTGAGGGAAACTTTGTAAACGTGGGGATTCAGAATACGGGTATATGTGGGGTCAAGGTTTTCCAGCCGGCTTAGCGTGTGTCTGCGGATATCCGCGAGAGGGGGCGGAGGCTGTATAATTTCTCCGTTTTCCATTTTCTTTTCCAGAAGGGGCGTTACCTTGCCGCTGATTTCCAGGGAAAAGTGCCGGTAATCCATAAACGGATGGTGGAAGATAATCTTCTCGCCGCTTGTGAACTGTTCGCCCTCAAAAGCGATAAGGTCCGCAAGGGGGCTGCCTTTTCCGTCATGAAAACGGTAGACCTGTTTGATACCGGGGTTTGTGGATTTTTCGGGGTTGTCCGAAACCTTCATGGTGGGCTGGAAGGCGCCGTTTTTTTCCCGCGCCGCGAGTTTGTAGACGCCGGTAAAAGAAGAATCTTTGCCCCCTGTTACGAGGCGGGTGCCGACTCCCCATAAATCTATGGGGCTTTTGGCCGCGACAAGATGTTCGATGATTTCTTCGTCGAGTTCGTTGGATACGGCGATTTTCATTTCCGGCAGGCCGGCCGCGTCCAGGGCCTTGCGCACCTCGCCGCTGAGGTACTGCATGTCCCCGGAGTCCAGGCGCACCGCAACGGGTTTGCCGAGGGCTTGCAGTTTTTTGCCGATTTTGATGGCGTGGGGGACTCCGCTGCGTATCGTATTGTAGGTATCAATAAGCATGGCGGTGGCGTTCGGGTACAGACTGGCGTAGCGCTCAAAGGCTTCTTCTTCGGAATCAAAGGCCATAATCCAGGAGTGCGCCATGGTCCCGCTTACGGGAATGCCGTAGACCCGGCCCGCGAGGGTATTGGAGGTGGAGGCCGCCCCGCCGATGTAAGCCGCCCTGCTTGCGGACATCGCGCCGTCTGAGCCCTGGGCGCGGCGCATGCCAAATTCCATAATCGTTCCGCCCCTGGAGGCAAGATATATCCGGGCGGTTTTTGTGGCGATAAGGCTTTGAAAGTTGATGAGGTTGAGGAGCATGCTCTCAATAATCTGGGTCTCAATAAGGCTGCCGTGAATCCTGAGCAGCGGTTCCTGCGGGAAGATGGGCGTGCCTTCTTCCATGGCGTAAACATCGCCGGAAAAGCGGAACCCCTCAAGATACCGCAGAAAATCCGGCCGAAAGGTTTTCAGGCTTTCCAGGTAGGCCAGGTCCTCGCCGGAAAAGCGGAAGTTTTTCAGGGTGGTTAGAAGGTCGTCCAAACCGGCGAAAATCGAAAACCCGCCGCCAAAGGGCTGCCGCCGGAAAAACATATCAAAGACAACCCTGGCGTTCATATCGTAATGAAAGTATCCCTGGGCCATCGTCAGTTCGTACAAATCGGTAAAAAGGGCGGAGGTAATCATAGCGTTAGCTCCTTTGAGGTAATTATGCGGTCTCCCGCCGCTTCCAGCCTGTCCGGGGCGGAATAAAAAACGCGCGCATCAACGATTAAGGCGGAGGTCTGAATAAGGCGCTTCAGTCTCATGTCTTCAATTGTAAGGCTTATTGAGGCTCGTGTCTATGAATATCTTCCGGCTTCTTTCAATTCGCCAGGCCATTACGCAGTCAATCATTTAACCATGAATGGTTCGCGAAGATTTTTTAATGATTGGAAAAGGCATGGTTCATCAGTCCCTGAAAGAGGCTGTGGGACCCGCTTGCGAATCAGACGCCTTTTTTCCGTCAAATACATTTATCACCCGGCCTTCCCAGAAATCAGGCGGATCCAGATTGAAAATATGGGCAATGGTTGCCGCCGTATCATATGTCATCACCGGTTGAGGTATTTTGTAATTTTTCCTGATTGTTTTTCCCGCAATGATAAATGGAATTTCCCTTTCCAATGGCGTGTCTTTGCCATGTCCCCTTTACGATAAATTAATACCGCCGGGAATTTTCGTCAACAAAAGGAATTTCCCCGCGGAAAATTGCGCTTTATCTTGCCGCGGATTTTCTATATACTTAATTCCATGATTTTATATAATCCGGCGGCGGCCATGAATATGCTTGATTTCGGGATTTTGATTCCGATACGGTATGACAAACACGAGATGGTGTATCGGGCCTTGAAAGAGGGCGTTCTGCGGGATTTTGAGGAACGCAGATGGCTGCGCAGGCCAAAGTGTTTCGGCCTTATTACCCGGGAGGATCTTCTGCGGGCGCATTCGCCTGAGTACGTGGGGCGGCTGTACTCCCCGGAGGTCGATCAAGAAGTTATTCTGACCTACGAGCTTGTGAATCCTGACGGCAGCTATAACCGCTGGGACCCGGCCAGGGCGACGCGGCCTCTTGGGGATCTTTTTGAGCGGGCCCTTGCCACGGTGGGGCAGACCTGGGAATGCGGGGTTACGGCGCTGGAGGATCACGCGGCGGGGCGCGGGCTGCCGGGGTTTGCCTATTCTTTGGGCGGCGGGATGCACCACGCGATGAGGGACACGGGCGAGGGTTTTTGCCTTATCAACGATGTTGTTATTTCGCTGCGCAGGCTTCAGGCTGAGGGGCGGGCGGCCGCCCTGTGGGTTGTCGATATGGACGCCCACAAGGGAGACGGTACGGCGGCGCTGACCCGCGGGGACGATTCCATACGGACTTTGAGTATTCACATGGACAGGGGCTGGCCTCTGGACGCGCCGGAGTACGACGCGAAGGGCGCGTACAATCTTTCGTATACGCCCAGCGATATAGACATAGGGATTCCCGAGGGGGAGGACGCTTCATATGTTCCGCGGCTACGCGAGGGTATTCTGGAACTGGAAAGGCTGTGCCCCAAACCGGATATGGCTCTTGTGGTGGGCGGCGTTGATCCCTACGAAAAGGACGAGCTTGCCTCGACAAAGCCTTTGCGGCTTACAAAACAGATGCTTTTTGAGCGGGACATGATGGTGTACAATTTTTTGCAGGAGAGAAATATTCCCGCCGCGTGGATTACCGCGGGGGGATACGGGCCGCATTCATGGGAGATTTACGCGAACTTTCTTTCTACGGTTATGCCGGAAAGGCTGCGGGCGGGGGGAGAATAGTACCTTCATCGGACGAAAGATACAGATAAAAACCGCAAAGAACGCGGAAATCGCAGAGGAGGAATGAAGAAACAAATCTCTGTGCGCTTGGAATTCTTTTTTATCGCCGTTCTGCACGGTATGTAGTGTATGCAAGGTGTGCGGGGTAAACAGCCAGGGTCAGGATTTTATCCAGGAGCCGGCGGGAACATCGTACACCTTGCGCTCGCGGAAGACGCGCTGGTAATCCATCTCGTGGTACCAGACATTTTCGCCGGGCATAATAACTGAGGGGATTTTCTTCCAGTCGGCGGCCGCGTTGGGAAAGATGTCCTGTTCTGTCAGCGCGCTCCAGTTGCCCCTTTCGCCTTCGCGGAAAACAACAACCAGGCTCTGCGATTCCGCGTCCCGCGCCACGGCAAGAAGCCGCGCCTCAAAGCCCATACGCACAAGAACATCGGTATACAGCAGCACGCGGTCTTCCGGCTTTCCGTTTCCGCTGAGGACAAATTCTTCGGGGAGCTGAAAATCGTAGAACGGCCGTGTATCGAATTCATTCATGACCGCGAAACGCAAGTTGCGGGCAAAACCGCCTTCCCTGTCGCGCACGCGCCGGATAAAGGTGAGGTATTCGGTTTCGTTTTTCTCTATGGGCCGATACTGGTACAGGGATAGGGCCGCTTTGGCCGCGACAAGGCTCGGCAGATTCCGCAGAAGCCCTGCCCCGTCGTGTATGCCCCACAGTTCCTGATTTGTGTCGCCTATGAGCGTGGCAATGACCAGAGCTTCTTCAAAATCAATGGAATTGATCCAGGGCTCGGAGATGTTTTCTGCGGAGTGCACGCGGATGACGTAGTTTTTTTTGTAATGAGCGGCGACATCTTTTCTGTTCGCGGGATCGCGGCGGTAAAAGTCATCGATGAGGGAAATGACGCCGGGTCCGGGTTTTTCCGCGGAAAAGCTGAAGGCGAGACCGCGCGAATCCTCATAATAGTGAAAGATCTTCCTGCCGCCGGCCTCTTCCAGCCAAAGCCAGGCGGAACCGGCGCGGCGCTCATGGTAGTCCGTCAAAAAGACGGTAAGGGCTTCAACCACGCGGGCGTCGAGTACAACGGCCGTCAGAATGCCGTCGGGGTCCGGCGCGGCGAGGGTCCTGGCTGTGGCGAAAGCGCTTACAGGCACCTCTTTTACAGCCGCCCGTTCCCCGGCCTGCCCGAATTTTCCGGAACGGAAGTCGACGTAAATTTTCACCGTTTCCGCGGCGCAGAGCGCTACGGCGCACAAAAGATTACACAACACTATAAGCAGCAGCCTTTTACAGGTCATCAGCGCTAGTATAAACAGGCGGCGGGTTTAGGGCAAGCGCTTTTTCCGGGGCGGGCGAATTTATTTTTCCGTGCGCCCGCGTTCTCCGCGTCTGCAGGATAAACGCATAGAAATGAAAATCTGAAAAAAACAGAGAAATTAACCACAGACCACACGGAAAACACAGACTCCTTGTTCAAAATTTCCGCTTTTGTCCGTGGTGTCTGTGTCGTCTGCGCAGACGCAGGCTGGTCGCGATTCGGGAATATCCTAATTGCTGCGTATCCCCTGCCTCTGCAGCTTTTAAAACTCAAGCCATTTCCCCTCAATAAGCCTTTGCTGGGGGCGGAACGCCGCCTTGTATTCCATTTTTGGGGAATTCGCCACATAAAACCCGAGGTAGTAATAGTCCAGCCCCATGGTTTTCGCAAGCTCAATTTCCTTTATTACCGAAAAAACGCCGAGGCTGCGGCGGGCAAACTCCGGTTCAAAGGCGAAGTAAACGCTGGAAAGGCCGCCGGGAAGAACGTCAAGCCAGCCCGCGGCAACAAGGGTATCGCCGGCGTGGTAAAGGCTCATGCGGGTATCAAGCGGCGAAACGCACAGGAAGCTGCGAAAAGTTTCTTCATCCTCGTTTTTGTCATGTTTGAAGACGCTGTAGCGCAGGTATAAATCGCAAACATCCTCGCGGAACTCCACGGGAACCAGGCTCAGGCTGATATCCCGGTTTTTCCTGACAACCCGTTTCTGGGAACGGGAAGGCGTAAACGCGGCAACGGGAATGCGCAACTGGACGCATTCGGCGCAGCCGCGGCAGACATTCTGGTAAAAGGCATCCCCGCCGCGGCGGAAGTTATGCCCAAGCAAAATCTCATACACATCCCCCGGCAGGCTGCCGCTTTGAAAGAAATCCGTCCGCCAAATCCGCCCCGGAAGATAAGGGCATTCTTCCCCCGGCGTTCTGTACAAAATGATGTTATTATTTTCGTCGCTCATGGCCCGGCATCCTTGCGTAAAATTTGCCTCTCCTTTATGGTAAGAGTATCATAGTTATACCATGAGGAGGAAATTGTGATAACACTGCCAGTCTATAAAGCCGGCGCCGGTTATACGCTGCAACCGTCAAAAATCATTGCC
>JAISQU010000052.1 GCA_031274005.1 Spirochaetales bacterium | reverse complement strand
GCAACCTGCCTTTAGGCAGGTTGTACGCCGGCTTTTCGCTCCAATCTTTTGGCTACGCCAAAAGGATTTCCGCTTCAATCCCTTGCGCGCCCGGGGGAGGGGCAAGATATTAAACAGGCTCTTAGAAAACTGCCTTGTGTACTATTTCCCGCCGCCCTTTTTTGTTTTCTACGTATTCCAATAGTCCGCCCATTTTGAAAACTTCAAGAACAAACTCAGAAACAGAAGGAACTTTATATTCTTTTCCCTGTGTGATGTTGCGGATGAGTCCGGATTCATATGAGGCATCAATTTCGTCGCCGTTATGAAAGTCAGCGCATTCGGGTAATTCCATAATTGGGAAAGCAAGATTAATACAATTTCTGTAAAACAACCGGGAAAAGGACACAGCAATTACACAGCTTATACCGGTATATTTTATCGCAATAGGAGCCTGCTCGCGGGAACTTCCACAGCCAAAGTTTCTGCCGCCAATCAGGATATCGCCGGGCTTCACCTTTTCACAGAAACCGGGATAAATCTCTTCCAGACAATGTTGTGCCAAATATTTCGGATCCAAATTAACCGTGTGTATGGCAGGAATTATTTCATCCGTGTCAACATCATCCTTGGTTAATATCGCATTACCGTGAAAATGGAATTTATTGTTCGCATCCATTACAAGACCTCCAGCGGAGAAGCTAAATATCCCGCGACAGCAGATGCGGCCGCAACAGGGGCGCCGCTCAAGAATATTTCACTATCCATATGGCCCATACGGCCCTGAAAATTCCTGTTACCCGTGGAAACACAGCGTTCTCCGGCCGCAAGAACACCCATGTGACAGCCCGCACAGGGTCCGCAGCTTGGCGTTGAAAAAGCGCCTCCGGCCTCTACAATGATTTTAACCAATCCTTCATCGAAAGACTGCATAAATACGTCCTGGCTTCCGGGTATAACGATTAACTTTACGTCCGGGTGGACACTTCTACCCTTAAGTATTCGCGCCGCAAGACGCATATCTTCCATCCGGCTATTGGTACACGAACCTATGAATACCTCGTCAATTTTTATTTTAGGCTCGTTCACGGCGCGGCTTACCGGATGCACGTTAGCGGGGCTGTGCGGGTAGGAGACCTGCATATCAAGTTTATCCAGATCAATTTCGAGAACTTCGCAATACCCGGCGTCTATATCCGCTTCGTAGATTTTATACGGCCGCGCCGCCCTGGCTTTTATATAGTCAAGCGCGATTTTATCTACAGGGAATATCGCGGTTTTCGCCCCGCAATCCACAGCCATATTGCACAGCGCGAAACGGCTATCCATCGAAAGATGCGCTATTCCATCGCCGGTGAACTCCATTGCCTTATATATACCGCCTTCCAAACCGAGTTTGCCAATAATATATAAAATGACATCCTTTCCTGTTACCCATTCCTCAGGCTTTCCCTTTAACACAACTTTCATTGTTTCCGGAACCTTGAGCCAAACTTCACCGAGAACCATAGCCGCAAAGAAGTCGCTGCTGCCTACGCCGGTAGCAAAAGCGCCCAGAGCGCCGTGCGTAGTAGTATGCGAATCCGCGCCTACGGCCAGATCCCCGGGAACAATCAGTCCTTTTTCATGCAGAAAAATATGTTCAACGCCCATGCGGCCGACTTCGTAATAGTGCGCAATTCCCATATCTTTCGCGAATTCGCGCATGGCTTTGCAGTTAGCCGCTGTGGATATATTATTGCTTGGAGTATTGTGATCCGGCAGCAGGCAAACACGCGACGGATCAAACACCTTTTTGACACCCCGCTCAACCATATATTTGATTGCGAGTGCGCCGGAGGGTTCGCCGGTAAAAGCCATATCAATCTTTGCCGTGACAAGCTCACCCGGAACAACATGATCTTTTCCACAATGATCAGCCAGGATTTTTTGCGCTATTGTATCTCCCAATTCTGCGCCTCCTTTATATAAACTTTCAGTCTTCCGATGCCATATTTTTATTTTTCCCGCGGCTCCGTACC
Organism: Spirochaetales bacterium; assembly: GCA_031274005.1. Classification (GTDB taxonomy): domain Bacteria; phylum Spirochaetota; class Spirochaetia; order DTKZ01; family DTKZ01; genus JAISAF01. The sequence goes on along the minus strand of JAISQU010000052.1, from coordinate 17,959 downwards.
ATCAAACCTACAAAAACAATTGTTATGATAAAGAATACAGCCGCAATAGGCCTTTCCAAAAAAGCAACAAAACTTCCGCGTGTTACCATAAAAGCTCTACGAAGATTTGTTTCCACAAGATTTCCCAATATGTAACCAAGAACAAAAGGCGAAATTGGATATTTAAACTTCTGCATGCCATATCCAATGATGGCAAAAACAATAATAGACCACACATCAAAAACCCTGTTGTTTGTCGCGTACGCGCCAATGGTACACATAACAAGTACAATAGGCAGCAGAATATAATTGGGAATAAGCAATATTTTCAAAAACAGCGACAAACCGAAGTATTCAACAATAATCATAAGCGCGTTTGCTATAAATATTGCAATAAATACAGCATAAACGATATCAATATGATTCTTGAACATTAACGGTCCGGGAGTTATACCTTGCACCATTATGGCGCTGAGCAGCATTGCGGTAATAGCATCGCCCGGTATACCAACAGTAAGCAGTGGAATTAAGGCTCCGCCGGTAACAGCGTTATTTGCCGTTTCGGAAGCTACAATTCCGTCAATAATGCCAGTCCCGAATTTCTCAGGATACCTGGATTGCTGTTTTGCTACAGTGTAGGATAAAATATTGGATATATTTGCCCCCAAACCCGGCAGAAGTCCAATACCGGTTCCTATCAGCGCGGAACGCATCATATTTATGAATTGCTCCCTGAATTCTTTCATGCTTACACCGAAGCCCCGCATTTTATATTTGGTTGCGGGTGGCAGCGGAGCGTTTCTTTCAGCAACTTTCAGAACTTCCGAAACTGCATAGGTACCAACCAAAACAGGCAGCATCTTAAACCCCGCTTCCAATGCGTGGCTGCCAAAGGTAAAACGCATATTCCCGTCAAGCGGAGCCGCGCCAACTGTTGTAAATGCCATACCAAACATGGCGGCCGCAACGCCCTTGGCAAGCGATTTACCTGACAAGGTTGAAATCAGTGCCAAAGAAAACAAACTTATTGAAAAGTATTCCACCGCGCCGAACTTTAAAGCAAATCTGGCAATGATAGGCGAAAGAGTAATAAGAAGGAGGAAACTTATGATACCTCCGCAAAAAGAATAAAAAATTCCAATTCCTAACGCTTTCCCCGCTTCTCCCCGCTGGGCCATGGGATGCCCATCCCAGCAGGTCGCAATTGCGGCAGTCGTACCCGGAATATTTATTAAAATGGCTGTAATAAGGCCGCCTGATGTACCGCCGACATACAGACCCAGAATCAGGGCAATAGAAGGGATAAGAGGCAGCGTAAAAGTTAACGGCAGCATGAACGCAATACCCATCGACGTAGAGATGCCGGGTGTCCCTCCAAAGATAATTCCCAGTACAACACCAAGGAGTATCCAGCCGAGTATCGAAAATGATAAAATTCCCGGAATAATTTCAAGAATACTTTCCATAAAGCGGTCAACCCCTCCCATACCAAAAGCTTCCCGTTGGAAGCAAAAGAAAGAATACATAGGTAAAAATCACATAAATAAAGCCGGTAAATATAAGAGCCAGGATTATTGGCCGCAGTATCTTCCGTTTATCCTTTGGGCTAAGCAAATAAATCTGGGTCGTAAGATATATTGGAGTTGAAATAACAAACCCGAATATCGGGAAAATAACTGCATAAACAGATATGAAGATTATTGTCAATATAACTTTTAGCTTATTGGCCGGAGACCCTTTTGTTTCGGAAACGGCCGTATTAACATGCAATTTCTTTTCTTTGCAGAGCTTTACGCACGAAGTAACGAGAATATACAGGCAGCAGATTCCCATGACACAACTAATCAGACGAGGAACAAGGGCATTCCCGCTTATGTTTTCAGTGTTCAATTTAAAGGTAGCTGAGTAATAAATGACAGTACAAACAAGAAATACTGTCGATGAGATAATATCTCCATATTTTTTTATCATACTTAATTACTCCCGCTATATTTCATGGAGATCAAAAGCCCATGCAGGCATCCCCTCGCAGGCAAAGACATTTTGCGTAAATGCCGCCAGCGCAAGGGGATGGCTGGCCGCTTAAATTTTGCCGTATTTTTTCTCATAATCAACGACATATTGATTATTTTTCTGCATGACCTCTGTAGTCTCCTCCACATACTGCGCGGATGCCCTCAAAGTCATGAAAACAGGCGTTACGTTGATCTTCCTCAAATCCTCAAGATAATCGAAATTTTGATTTATAATCTTAAACGCTGCTTCAAATTTTTCCGCTATAGCCTGAGGGGTTCCCTTTGGGAAACCAATGTAGTAGTAACGAGACAGGTAGATATTGACACCCAGTTCCATCAGTGTAGGGGTATCAGGATAATCCTGATTTCTATCTCTGGCAGGAATCGCGAGGAGATGAAACTCCCCCGAAGATATATAATCCTTCACCGTATTTATCGGAACCATAATAGAATCCACATGATTGCCTGCAAGAGCCGCAACCTGACCATTCACCGCACCAACATCAATAAGTGTTCCATCAATACTATTCTGCATAAGCCAGGCTGCCGCGACTTGGGCATTGCCGGTACCAAGTTCAATACCAAAACGGAGTTTTCCCGGGTTGGCCTTACCATATTTCACCATTTCTTCGTTGGTTTTGAATTTATTCGACACAAGAAAACTTGTGTTAATAATGATGGGAATCAAGATGTTATCGTAAATATCCATACCAAAATCAGCAATCCCCGCCAACTGGTTATTAACAATTCCTTCGTTGAAATAGCTCAGGGTGTAACCATCAGGAACCGCTTCTTTTACAGTGCGGTTACCGACCGTACCTCCGCCGCCTTCAATGTAGGTAATGACAATATTCCCGCCAAGTACTTGCGGCAGATATTTCTGAACAATACGAGCGGTATTATCTGTACCGCCGCCAGGATTAGCGGCAATTACAAACTGAATTGTTTTGCCCGGATAATCCTTTGCATCAGCGCCTGCGGAAGCTGTTCCCGCCGGCGCGGACGCAATCGATCCGGAACCGCATCCAGCTAAAACCGCTCCAATCATGGTAATACACAAAATACGATAGAAACCTTTCATTTTAAGACCGCCTCGTAATGGTAAAAATATACCCCCGCACATGAGAGGTGTTTTACAATTTGCCGTATTTTTTCTCATAATCAACGACATATTGATTATTTTTTTTCATCATTTCCGTGACCTCAGTGATATACTTTGCGGATTCTTCCAGAGAATACAGTACAGGCGTCACATTAAGTTTCTCCTGGTCGGCGATATAGGAAGGGTTTTCATAGAGAGTTTTTATTGCCGCTTCAAATTTCCTGGCAATTGCCGGCGGAGTTCCTGCAGGAAAACCAATGTAATAAAAACTTGGCAGGACTATATCAATTCCCAATTCCAGAAAGGTGGGAGTATCGGGAAAAGCCTGATGCCGCATGGTAGACGGTATGGCAACCAAATAGAATTCGCCATTGGCAAGATAATCCTTTATGGTATTTATTGGCACAGTAATTATATCCACATGATCTCCTGCAAGAGCCGCAACCTGTCCGTTTACGGCGCCGCAGTCAATAAGCGTAGCTTCAATGTCGTACTGCATAAGCCATGCCGCCGCAATCTGCGCGCTGGTAGTACCAATTTCAATGCCAAAACGAAGCTTTCCGGGATTTGCCTTTCCGTATTTCACGATTTCGTCGTTAGTCTTGAACTTATTTGACGAAAACCCCTGGGTATTGACAATGATTGGCACAAGAACATTGTCATAAATTTCCATGCCGAAATCCGCAAGACCAGCCAAATTATTATTGATGGTGTTATGATTAAAATAGCTGAGAGTATAACCATCCGGAATCGCTTCCTTTACGGTACGGTTACCGACCGTACCGCCTCCGCCTTCGATATAGGCAATGACAACATTCCAACCCATCATCTCTTTCAAGTATTTCACAACGAGGCGGCACGTATTGTCGGTACCGCCGCCAGGATTGGCCGCAATAACAAACTGGACGGTCTTAGCCGGATAATCATCACTGCTTGCCGAAGCTGCTGCCGGCGGCGCAGTCGACCCGGAACCACAACTCGATAGAACTATCAGCGCCGCCATGACGCTCAAAAAACATTTAACACTTTTCATAGAGACCTCCGTTTATTAAAAAGTATTTATTCCAGGCCCAGGATTTTTCGAGCCTGCGGAACATTTGCAAGTTTACGTCCCATTTTGACGCTTAGATTCATCTCGGGAGCAAGCTCTTCAAGGCAGCTTCTGTAGTATTGTCCATCGTTGTCTTTTATCCGGTCTTCCAGCCCCGCGCGCACATGTCCGCCTAAAGCTATTGCCATGGCGTGAAGAGGAATCTGGTGATTGTCTCCGCGGCAACAGGACCATACGATTTCTTTATGTGAAGAGCAAATTCCGGCGCCTTCCAGTAATTCCCCGGCAAGTTCACTAAAAGTTCTTCCTTTGCTGTCTTCTTCAAACAAAATTTCGATCCGGAGGGGAGCTTTTAAATATCCCTCGTCAAACAATTGACAAGCTGTCTTTATATTCTCAAGAGAAAAACATTCTACAATGGGATGAGTCCCATATGTATCAAACAGTTTAATAAGCGCGATATTTTTCTCTTTCGCAGGCTGAAGAGCAAGGGTTGTAACATCGGCCTTTAATTTAAGTATGGGGATAAGCAGCTCTTCTTCTTTTTGGTATGTGCCTCCGGCGGATATCTGTAAAATTACATTGGGGCAGGTAGACCTGAAAACATCCAGAATGCCGCCGAATATCTGCGGATCATATGTATAGTTACCCGTTTTATCGCGCGCATGAATATGCAATTGGGGAACGCCCGCTTTAAAACTTGAGATCCCCTCAGCAATGACCTCGTCGGTTGTCGCGGGAAAATACGGGGAGTCTTTCTTAAATCTTTCTCTCCCGCACAGTGATGCCGTAACGATTAATGGATCCATAAATCTTTTCTCCTCTAAATCGAATATCAGGTTTAGCGCAAACAAATATTCATTACACCGCAATAGTACCATCGTTTCCGGCAGGTGTAAACAAATTTGAAGGTATTCCTCAAAGGTTTACACGCAAAACACAAAAATCCGGCAAATATTTTCCAATTCTCGCTCATGACCGTAAAGGCATCCTCCTCTTTGCTCCCTTTGCCAAGAGCCGGGGAATTATGTATAATTATCTCCGGGCCGCGTAGCTGCCGGAACCATTTACCGCCCGGTTCCGGCAGCGTTCGGCTTTTTGGGAAATGAGCGTATGGCCTCACAAAACAAATAATGGCGGGGATTCATTATTAAGGGCGGACCGGGAGGAAATTAGATTATGCAAAATGATTCTTTTGAACCGGCGCAAAATAAACAAACTTCTCCCAACACTGACTTTGACGCGGTTTGCCAAATCAAAAGCAAATTTGATTCAATGCCTAAATCTTACAGGAAGATCGCCGACTATCTGCTTGAGAACCCGAACGCGCTTACCGACAGCACCATTACCACTCTGTCCCGGAAAGTGGGCAGCACACCCGCTACAATCACACGATTCTGCCAATCGCTGAATTTCTCCGGGTTCCCGGAGTTTAAATTCTGTATGGGAAAAGGAATTTTGAACTCACTTTTCAGAGATGAAAAAATAAATCAATTCGAGACAATTACATTGATCAAAAAGAAATTACACTTCAAGTATATTCAGGCAATAGAAGAGACGATTACGCTCATAAGTGAACGCGACCTGAAATATGCGGCGGATTCAATTATGGCCGCCGAGAAAATTGCTTTCTTTGCTCACGGGGGTTCGGGGGCAGTTGCTCAAATGTTACAGGTATCTTTTATGCAGATTGGCATTCCGTGCTACTGTTTTACCGATATTTTAATGGCACATATGATTGCCGAACAACTTACAAAGAATGATGTCGCGATTGGAATATCCAACTCCGGCAGCGCAAAGACTACTGTGGATGCGCTGAAAAGCGCCAAGGGAAACGGCGTAACCACAATCGGCATAACAGGAGACGCCAACTCATTAATGATGCGCTATGCAGACATAAGATTATGCTACAATGCGAGAATAAATGACGACTTGCGTTATTATCATATCGCGAGAATATGCGAAACCGTAATAATTGGAACATTACATACCTATATTTTGTCCCACAATTACGACAAGTTAAAAAGAAAAATGCAAATATCAAAAGGCTCTTCGCTCAAAGATCGCTATTGATTCGCTGATAAGAAACCAAACCCTGGGCTTGATTTGCACAGTGGGGGTAGCGGAGCCCCCGCAGCCCCGAAGGGGCGAGGAGGCGGGAGCGCAGGGGGAGCCGCGTAGATGTCGGCGGCTTTTTTGTATGCGCCGGGCGGCGGGGTTATGGGCGCTTCCCCTCACGCATCTACTTTCCTTTTTGTTTCAGCATGGCCTCAAGCGAGGGCAGCTGCGGTTTTGATCTCGCGGCGGCGGCGTTTTCCGTCTGGATGGCGTCGTAAACTTCTTTGCGGTAGAGTTTGATTGTGGGAGGAGCTTTTATGCCTATCTTGACCTGATCGCCTTTTAAGTCAACCACCTGGATTTCTATGGTGTCGCCTATCATGATGCTTTCGCCGGTTTTCCGCGTCAGAATCAGCATGGTTTATCCTTGCAGGGCGGCAAGCTCGTCCATAATGAAATGTTTAAGCTGCCATTTTTGATTAAGGCTGATGGACTGTCTGCCGGTACGCGTTTTGCGGTTGATGAGGACGGGGCCCTGCAGGTTCGCCGTCATGCGGTTCTGGTTTTCGGGAATCGTGACTATGGCAAAAACAAGAAGGTCGCCGGGATCCTCCGCAGACAGCTCGGCCATATCTTCGGGGGCGACATCGGGCGTGTAGTCGGGGCGGAATACCGAGGGGCTTATCAGGACAAACGCGATTTCTTCCATGTCGAGGGACTGCAGCCAGTAAAAGGGCTGCTGGGCGGCGTCAAGCAGGGCGTAATTTTTGAATTGTTCAAAGCCGATGACGCCGTGGGGAAAAAACAGAATCTGCCTGTCGTCGAGTTCGACGCTTCCGTAGGCTTTCGTATTGATGCGCATTGTGGTTTTCCGCGCCTCCTACCTGAGAAAATCAAGCAGAGTCGGCTGGAGTATTCTGCCCGCGACGCCCAGCGCCGCCTTGTGGGTAAGTTCGAGCATCTTGTAATCCATGATGGCCTGGGTCATGTCAAGGTCAATTGTTTGCGAGTTCAGGGACGCTATGTTGTTTTTTTCCGTCGCAAGGCGGGCATGGGTAATGTTCAGCCTGGTCCCCTGCGCGCCTATGGAACCCAGAGTACTGGTTACGCTTTCAAGGGCGTTGTCTATACCCTGCAAATCGCGGCCGCCTATTTCAAGGCTTTTGCCCAGATACATGTCGTCGCGCAGTTTCATGACCATATCGAAGACAGATCCGCCGAAGAGGCGGGCGGTTTGATTGAGGTTCCCCGGAGGCGAAGTTTCGGCGTCGCGCAGTATGCCTAAATCCTGAAAAACCCTGCCGCCTTCGCCGTCGCGCAGCCACATCTGGTGAGGGGTCGTTGTCTGCAGCACAAGGCTGTTACGCACGGGGTCGAGTTTTGCCTTAACAGGAGCGTTGGAATCGTTGATTTTCGCTATGACGCCGTGGATGGTGTCCCCTTCTTTGAGTGGGATTTCTTCCCCGTCAATAAAAATCGACGTATCCTGGCCGACCTGATAGGCCGTGGCGTCCACCGTGGGGAACAATTGCTGGTTTTCGGCCCAGAAGACTTCGCTGCCCGGAAAATTGACGCGGGCGTAGGCGCCGTCGGAAATTTCGGTTCTGTTGACGCCTATGGCGCCTATGTACTCGACCTGGGTAATGACTTTTTCTCCTGTGCCGGCGACGCTTCCTTCGACGGGGCGGAAAGCGAGGCTCTTTGATTTGTCGCCGGAAAAAATCATCGTGCCGTCGCCGTTGCGGGAGTTGGAGATTTCCACAAGCTGGTTCAGAAGCTGATTGACTTCCTGCCCCATCATGGCAACCTCATCTTTCGCGTAGGTTCCGTGCGCGCCCTGAACCGCCAGTTCCCGTATGCGCTGAAGGACTTCCACCGCTTCGGTAACGCGGCCTTCGGTAATTTCGTGGTTTTTCCTGACATAGGCGACGTTCTGTTCATAACGCTCAAGGCGGTGCGTCAGGGAGGCGTAGCGCGTGGAATGCGCCGCGGCGGCGGGGTCCTCGCGCAGTTTCAGGATGCGGGTCTGCGAAGCCATTTTGTTGGACACGCTGTTCATGCTCTGTTCGCGGCCGCGCATATAATACTGCATATCGTCATTCGGCAAATTGGTACTGATGCGTCTCATGTGTTATACCCCCAGACGGTTTATGATCGTATCGATCATTTTGGTAAATTCCGTAATAAAATGAGCCACGGCGGCATAGCCGTGCTGGTATTTAATAAGGTTCGCGATTTCCTCATCGATGTTGACGCCGGAAAGAGCTTCCCTTTTGTCCCGCAGGTCTTTCATGATTGCGTCCTGGGTTTTCAGCTCTATGTCGGCCTGCTCGCCCTTAAGCCCTATGACGGCGACGGTGTTCGCAAAAAAGTTATCAAGGGTTGTGGTCTTTCCCAGCATGACGGGCCGGAAGCGCAAATCAGCAATAGCGAGCGCCGCCTCTCCGTCGCCGGGAAAACCCGGACGGCCCGCCTCGCCGAAGGACGCCGCGATGGAGGCGGGCTCCCTCTGAAGCTGCTCGTTAACATGCACCCACGCGCTGGGATGGGCAAGCGGCGCAACTGTATAGCGCGAATCCCCGCCTTCCAGGGCGTACACGGCGTCGGACCTGTCCCAGGAATACGCGCCCTCCGGCCCCGAAGCAAGAAGAACCCCCGCATAACCGGCAAGAAACTGGCCCGAATCCTCCACATGGCGGATAACAAAATCAGGGTTCTCCCTGTCTTCCGCGGGAACGCCTTTGAGGCTCAGGCGGCCTTCCCTGTCAAGGCGGGCGGCGATATCCGCGCCCGAATGATTTATCCTTCCCACCACATCCTCGACCGTATCCGCCGGATAATAAGGCACGCGCACCTGTCCCCGCGGCCCGTCAAAAACCATTTCACCGGCAAGACCTATATGCTCCTGGGGATCCAGCTTGTGCGAGCCTGTAATTCTGAAAACGTAGGAAGAATCATATTCCCCGTCGCCGTTCCTGTCGTAATTTCCCGTAAGATTCAATACGGCCGGATATTCCACAAAAAAAGGATTTCCCTGCCGCTGATTCAACCCCCAGGCTTTGCTGTGTATTTCGTTCACAAGGTCCATAAAGTTGACCGTCATATTATCGAGGTTTTGAATCTCTTTGCGCACATCGTTATCGCGCAGTTCCAGAAGACCCGCCAGTTTGCCCCCCCGGGGACGGACATCCTCTTCGCCTATGCGCCAGAAAACCCTTATGTAGCCGTCGTTCGCGGGCTCGCCCTCGTAGCTTAAAGGACGGTACTCCTCACCCTGAACAAGGTGAAAACCGCTGGTGTGAACCAGAAACTCGTCGGGGTCGCGTTCGTCAACGGTGATATTCAAAAGGCCGGACAGCTTTTCCACAAGAAGATCGCGCCTGTCCATAAGGTCATTGGGCATATCGCCCTGGGCCTTCACCCGGAGAATCTCCCCGTTGAGCGCCGCAATATCCTTTGACAGGGTATTGATTTCGCCCACGGTAACCTTTATATCTTCTTCGATTTGATCGCGCACACGGGTAAGGCCCTTGAAACGCTCGTGAATACCGTCAACAAAGGTATTCGCCCGCTCCAGAACCACAGCGCGGCTTGCCATTTCTGCGGGATGAAGCGCCAGTTCCTGCCACGAGTCCCAGAACTGATCCAGGGAACTGCGCAGGGAAGTATCGGCGACCTCGTTGTACACATCCTCCATCATGCCCACATACTTATCTCTCGCGCCCCAATAGCCCTGAAGATGAGCCTGCCCCACAATGCTGTGATCCAGAAGCACATCGCGTATGCGTTCTATGCGCGCCACATCGGTTCCCTGGCCTATCTGCCCCGGACGTTCTTCCCTGTTCAGGCCGGGAACATACAGGGCGTCGGTGGGTTTGAATTCCACCCGCTGCCGGGAATATCCCTCTGTGGAGGCGTTTGAAAGATTATGACCAACGGTTTGCAGACCCTGCGTATGAGCGACAAGCCCCCTTTTACCAAGTTCTATTCCTGAAAATGTCGACTGCATACCTGCCTCCTAAAAACTCCGGCTTATCATCATAGGCCGGCTGGAACCCACAGTTTCGCCCGTGCGCGTGTAAATCTTGTTCCGCCTGTCGGGAAAAATCTCTTCCAGAATTTTATCCATTGTGCTTACGGTGGAGTGTATATAGGTTTCAAGGCCGCCGGTCAGGCACTTTACCTTTTCCACGGCGCAGCGCACCCGGCTGTGGAGAGCCGCCAGATTCCCCTGCTCTTCCCGCGGGACGCGCGCAAGAAGCTCCTGAAAGCTCTCACCGGAAGCGGACTTGCAGGATATTCTCAGCTTCTGATACACCACGGCCCGTATCTGTTCTGTTTGGGCAACTTTTTCGCTCATCAATTTCACTTCCTGCAAAGTCTTGTCCAGCCCCTGCCAGTCGCGGCTCAGCGCCGAATGACGCAGCTTTTCTTCTAGAGTGCAGAGACTTTCCAGCGTTTCGGCTTCCTCGCGCATTAAATGTTCCAGAAGCCGCAGATCGTGCGAGACTATACTCATGCTTACAATGTCGGTAAAAAAGAGCCGGCAGATTACGTGCTTCTCAGCAGGAATTTGGAAGAATGACGCATTTGCGGCGTAAACGCCGCAAACCGGGCTTTCCGGGGGTTCCGCCCTCCGCTTGCGCTCCGGGCCGCTCGCGCCCCTCCAATCCCTTGCGCCCCACGGTCTTTTTCACTTAGTGCAACTCAATTTTATAATTGATGTAAATACTGCTGCCCCGGGAATTCTAAATTTAACCACTGACCTCACGGACAACACGGACGAAGACGATAATATAGTATGAATGAGGGCAAGAAAGAAAAAGAAATTCTGTATGAAGAGGAAAGTTACCGTATTCGGACCTGTATTTATGAAGTAAACAGGAAGTTGGGGAGTGCCTATCCCAAAGCAGAAATCATAAGGATCGTTCATTGATTTGTCCGTGGAGCTGTCCGTGTGGCTGGTCGCGGCGGACCGCTGCTCGCCCCTGCATCCTGGGTCTGTGTGGTCCGTGGTTATCCTAAATTTAGAATTCCTGAAAGTTCTCCCTTCTCTCTTTTCCCTCCATTTGTTACACTCTATGTATGCGGCTGGAAATTGTTGAGGCGGGTCTTCTGGAATACGGGGAGGCCCTCGCCCTCCAGAAAGATATGCAGGCGAAAAGAATCGCGGCGGAGATACCCGACACCCTGATTCTTTTGGAACATCCGCCGGTTATTACCCTGGGACGGCGGGCCGAAAACGCGGATGTTCTTATTTCGCCCGCGCTGGCTTCCCGCCTGGGAATCAGCATCATACGTACGGAAAGAGGCGGAGAGGTTACCTATCACGGGCCGGGGCAGCTTGTAGGCTACCCCATCTGCGATATTGGCATAACCAGGGGAAGCATCAAGGGTTTTGTTCATCTGGTGGAGGAGGCCCTTATTCTGACTTTGGAAAAAGAATGGGGCCTCAGGGCCGGCCGCAGGAAGGAGTACATAGGGGTCTGGGTGGGAGAAGAAAAAATCGCGGCCATAGGGTTTTCCGTATCGCGCAGGGTGACGATGCACGGTTTCGCTTTGAACGTCAACACCAACCTTGACCATTTCAAATGGATAGTGCCCTGCGGAATGCGAACCGGCGCCGTTACTTCCCTGCAAACAATTCTCGGCCGTGAGATACCCATGGAAGATGTCAAAACCCGTGTGGCCCGCGGAATAAAAGAGGTCTTTGGTTATGAGTGAATCCCCAGCCGGCGCGCCGGCGCTTCGCAAGCCGGAGTGGCTGAAAATTAAAGTCCGCGGGGGAGAAAACCTGAACACGGTAAAAAACCTTCTCTCAGGCTACGCCCTCCATACGGTATGCAAAGAGGCAAACTGCCCCAACCGCATGGAGTGCTACGCAAACCGTACGGCGACGTTTATGATTCTTGGCGCCGTATGCACCCGCGGCTGCGCTTTCTGTAACGTAAAGCGCGGCAGCCCCTCGCCCGTGGATTCAGGGGAGGCGGGGCGCATCGCGGAAGTCTCGGCCCAATTGGGGCTGCGCTATGCGGTGATTACCTCCGTAACGCGGGACGATCTTCCTGACGGAGGGGCGGCCCACTTTGCCCATGTTATCCGAACGCTAAAAACCGCGCTGCCGGAAATTCTTGTTGAAGCGCTTGTCCCCGATTTTCAGGGAAGCCGGGACGCGCTGCAAACGGTTCTTGAGGCGCTGCCGGATGTTCTTAATCACAATGTTGAAACCGTTCCCCGCCTCTACCCCGCTGTGCGGCCGCAGGCGGTATATGAACGGTCGCTGGAACTTCTGCGCCGCGTAAAACAAGCCGCGGCGGGCGGTATGGGCGTAAAAACAAAATCAGGCATTATGGTTGGGCTTGGGGAAAGCCCTGATGAGATCAGGGAGGCGCTGCGGAATTTGAGGGAGGCGGACTGCGACTACCTTACCATTGGGCAGTACCTTGCGCCCTCGGCAAAGCACTACCCCGTTGCCGAATACATAACTCCCGCTTGCTTTGAAGAGTATAAGAGCTGGGCCCTGTCCGCTGGTTTTCAGGGTGTAGCATCGGGGCCTTTTGTCCGCAGTTCATACAAGGCGGCGGCAATGGCGGGGAGGTAAACCGCGGCGTTAGCGCTATTACGCCGCTTTTCGGATTGCGGCAATCCTCTCCGCAAGCGTGGGATGCGAGTAGTGATAAAAACTGTAGAGGGGATGCGGCGTCAGGTTTGTTAAATTGTCTTTCCCCAGCCGCAGGAGCGCGCCCTCCAGTTCGCGGGCAAAGCCGGCCCTGGCCGCGTATCTGTCGGCCTCGTACTCGTGCCTGCGCGACACCGAGGTAAAAAGCGGCGTCAGAAAAAAGGTAAAAGGGCCGGAGCAAAAACTCAGGATGACAAAGATCCCCTGATAGCTTACTGCGGAAAAACCGAAAGCGGCGAACAGCGGTTCCCGGCGGTACAGAAGGTTTACGATAAAAAAAGCGGCTAAAAGCATGAGAAACGACGCGGCAAGCCGCCTGTAGATGTGTTTCTTTTTTTCGTGGCCGATTTCGTGAGCCAAAACAGCAAGGATTTCCCCCTCGGAAAGCGAAGTCAAAAGCGTATCGAAAAGCACAATCCGCTTAACGCGGCCCAGGCCGGTAAAGTACGCGTTGGAATGATGCGAGCGGCGCGAACCGTCCATAACAAAAATGCCATTTACGCCGAAAGAAAGTTTTTCGGCCAAAGCGGAGATTTTCTCTTTCAGGCTTCCTTCTTCAAGAGGCGTAAACTTATTAAAAAGCGGCGCAATGACAAGCGGATATAAAAGGCTTAAAAAAAGCTGAAAAGCCGCCGTAAAGGCAAAAGCAATAATCCACCAGAGATTTCCCGCCGTATCCATAAACCAGAATAGAACCAAAAGAAGCGGCGCGCAAACAAGGCCCGACAGGGCAAGGCCCTTCACCGCGTCCCGCACAAAAAGCGAAGGCGTCATCTTGTTAAAACCGTAGCGCTGTTCAATCGCGAAATGGGAATATAGGGAAAACGGAAGCGAAAAAAAATAAAAAATCAGGCTGACGGCAAAAATGAACAAAATCCCCGCAAAGTAAGGATGCAGGCCCGTGTCCCGGCACAGGGCGTCAAGCAGACCCAGTGTACCCGAAAAGATCAAGGCCAACACAACAAGCGAAGAGAAAATATCCGATATAACGGAAAAGCGGCCGCGCTCCAGATTATACGAAGCGGCCCGCGCGTAAGTCTGTTCCTCCACAAGCCCGGCAAACGCATCAGGGACTTTTTCCCGGTTTTTACGAATCCGCCGGATATTCAGGAGGCTTAAGGCTGTTCCCCAGCCCAGCTCAAGAAAAAAGAAAATGAGGTATATAAGACGGATGGTTTCCGCGTTCATCCTGAAGCCCGGCCTCAGGCTTATGCCGGAACCTCAAGCTGTTTTTTCCCGCTGGCCAGGGCGGCCTTACACTGTTTGCAAATCATAATTTTTTTTTCACCGGCCGCGACTTCGTATACAGTCTTGATACCGGTTCTTTTACACAGGGGGCATTCCCCGCGTCCTGAAGAGGCCTGGGAGCGAAGACCAGCCCCCCGATGAGCTTTCGACATGAATACTCCTTATATGTTATCTGGGCAAACTATAGGAAAAAACAGCGGCTTCGTCAAGACATTTCCCCGCGCATAGGCGCGGGGAAATGTCTGAACGGAAATTGCGGTGAAAGCCCCCAGTACCCTACCGGCGTGGCCGCAAAGCTCCTGGTAAAAACGCAATTGCGAAGCGATTGCCGTTGTGATTATGCCTCCTCCGCACATTTCCGGGGTTTGCCCCTGGAAATTGCGGTGAAAGCCCCCAGTACCCTACCGGCGTGGCCGCAAAACTCCTGGTAAAAACGCAATTGCGAAGCGATTGCACTTTCGGGTATGTTCCATCCGCGATTTCCGTGATTGTCTGCGCGGTTTTCTCTTCTCGTTTCCTATGATTGAGAAACACCCCGTATTGCGTTATAATGTTCTCATGAAGAAGTTTTTGTTGTGTACTCTTTTGTCCCTTGCGGCGCTCTGCGCCGCGGCCGCTATTCCCTCCGCTTCCCCGGGAGCGGACGCCGAACCCGAAGGCGGCGCTCAGGTTTCTTCCGGCTTGTCGCAGAAAGTCTGGCGGCTGGCTCAGTCCGCTGTTTTCGAGGTGCTTGTCAAAAAGCCGGCGGAGAATCCCTCCATCCTGTACGACAAGGAACTTGACTGGAGCCTTGTCCCCTACTCAATTCGTACCGACGCTTACTATTCTATAGGCACGGCCTTTGCCATATCGCCGGCGCAGCTTGTTACGGCCTTTCACGTTATAGACCTTGGGCAGGAAAGCCGCGTTTTTCCTCAATACTTTATACGTGACTCCCAGGGGAAGGTCACGGAGGTGGCCCAGGTTATCCGCGCGTCTAACGAAAGGGACTTTCTCGTTTTTACGGTAAAAGACCGGACTTTCGATACATATTTTACGCTGGAAAAGAATTTTACGGCGGGAGCTCAGGTATTCAGCATAGGGAACGCCCTGGGCGAAGGTATAGTCGTGCGGGGCGGCCTTGTTCTTGGCACTGTGCCTGAGGAAGAAGAAGGCCGCTGGAATCTGTTAAAGTCATCCGCAGACGGCAACCCCGGCAATTCCGGCGGCCCCCTTGTAACTCCCGACGGCAGGGTCGTGGGCGTTGTCATCGCGCTGCGGGACAATATTCTGTATTCCCTGCCCGCCGCGGCTCTTTTGGAAGTTTCCGGGGATACCTTAAAGTACAGAAAAAAACTCACCTACACGCATCTTCTTCTTGCCAACCGCCTGACCCATATTTTTGAGACGGAAACGAATCTGCCCGCCGCCTATCAGGAGGTCAGAACGGCGCTGACAGAAGCCTTCGACAAGGTCTATCCGGAGGTTATGCGGGATCTTTTCGACGCGGCCCCCGCTTTTTTGAACGGCCCGAATAATATGCATTTCCTCAACTCCGTGGTCAACACACCCTTCCCCGAGATTGCCTTTGTCGACAAAAACGACGACCAGTGGAAGCTGTCCAACCTTGATGTTAAAACATACTCCCTGCCGGATGACGGCTCTCTTATGCAGACAAGCATTTCTGATTTTGTCTTTATGAAAATTACTCGGCCCAAAACCACTCCGCTGACGGAACTCAACGCCAATCCGGAAGTTCTTATGAATTTGATTCTTAAGGGCATCAAGATGGAGAGGACTCTGGGCAGTTCGGGAAAATACCGAATACTTTCCTATGGCGCGCCGGAATCCGTTACCGAATACACAGACAGCCTGAACCGCGTCTGGATCCGCGCGCACTGGCTTCTCGCGTACGAGGACAGCTGCCTTATTACCTACATACTCCCCACGCCATCCGGCCCCGCGGTTATCATGACAAAGCTGCCCACCGCCGACCTCCGCTACGAATGGGATGTCGAGGCCATCTGTGACCATATACAGGCGGCCTACAGGGGGGACTTTGATGAATGGAAGGAATTCCTGTCTACGCCTAAATGGGTACCGCGCTTTCTCGCCGGTCTGCGCTTTGAATGGAACGAAAAAGACGCCGGCCTGGCCCTTCATTATCCCGATGTCACTATCAGGGCCGGGAGCGAGGTTTTCGACTGGACATCCAAATCCGCGCTGTTTCTTGCTCCCGCGTATTATTTTCAGGAAAAAAGACTTGAGTACGGAATCCGCAAGACGGTTATTCAGCGCGATATCCGCGGCAGGGATTATGCGGTACTGTACAAGAACGTCAGACCCGATGCGCGGCTGGGCGCGAAGTCCGAAGAGTCCTGGGGCGATATTGTCGCGGCAAAATATCCCTTTGACGAAATTCCCCGGCTTTCCAGCAACGACAATACGGGCTTTGCCGGGGCTCTTCTGCCCCTGGCCCGCTCTTCCGATGATATCCGCTATTCCCTGTACCTTGCCATGGAAAACCCCGGAAGCGAAGACAATATCAAAAACCGCCTGGCCGCTCTGAAAGACGGAATCGTCGTGGAGAAGTAAGTCTTTATGGAAACCCTGCTGCAAAATCCTGTTTTTCTCGCGCTCCTGGCCAGTGGTTTTACCTGGGGCATGACCGCCCTCGGCGGGGCAATGGTTTTTTTCTTCAAAACAATCAATCAGCGCGCCCTTAACATGATGCTGGGTTTCGCCTCGGGCGTCATGATTGCGGCGAGTTTCTGGTCTCTCATCGCTCCGGCTATAGAGCAGGCTGAACAATCAGGCGGTCCCCTGCCCGCGTGGCTTGTGGCCGCTATCGGTTTTATTGCCGGAGCGGGTTTTTTGTGGCTTGCCGACCGGCTTATGCCGCATCTGCACTTTGATCATCCCGACGGCGCGCCGGAGGGCCTTCATTCGAACTTTCGCCGCAGCGTTCTTTTGGTGTTTTCCATTACCCTGCACAATATTCCCGAAGGTCTTGCCGTAGGCGTTGCTTTCGGCGCTCTTGGCGGAGCCGTTATTGGCTGGGACGCCGCTCTGCCGGCAATCGCCGTGGCCCTGGGCATAGGGATACAGAACTTTCCTGAGGGCGCGGCTGTTTCCATCCCCCTGCGCAAGGAGGGCCTTTCCCGCGCCAGGTGTTTTTTCTACGGTCAGGCTTCGGGTCTTGTGGAGCCGGTGAGCGCCGTTGCGGGAGCTTTTCTTGTTACCGTTATTGAAGCCCTTCTGCCCTACGCCCTTACCTTTGCCGCGGGAGCGATGATCTATGTTGTGGTTGAGGAACTTATCCCCGCGGCTCAGGAAGGCGATCACCACAGCACAGACCTTTCGGCCATAGGCGCGATTATCGGGTTTGCCGTTATGATGGTTCTGGATGTGGCGCTGGGCTAGTGTTCTGTCTTACACAGAAGTAGGAATAATCACGGACGACACAGACAGACACGGACAAAGAAAAAGAGTAGATAATGAAGCAAAATCGTCCTAAATATCTCATATTCTTTGGGTTTTCTCGGTTTTTCTGTGTGCTCTGTGAGGTCCGTGGTTTTGTTTTCATTAAGCCATTTGTCAACGAGACGGTACACTAGTACCCGTGTTTAGGTCAATCTCTATAATATAAGATTGTACTACCCACGGGAGGGGGTAGTACAGATGAAAGGAAAGACCTATAAGAGCCTGTTCAAAATCTCCTTATAATTCGGAATTTGGGCCCGGCGTATACAAATGCTATGGGCCGAGCAAAAAAGGCGCACGGAAAAAGAAGTTGCACCCAGATGTAATGCCCGATTATAACCTTCACATTGTGACGGTAAAACTCT
>JAISQU010000038.1 GCA_031274005.1 Spirochaetales bacterium | reverse complement strand
TCTAGCAACATCGGGAACAAAGTATACGGTCCGGTGGAATGACAGCTACCAGGGTGATGGCACTAAAACGGGCGACATCTCAGTAACCGCGTACTGGTACAGCGATAATATAAATATTTTCACTACAACTGATTCCGGCTACACTAATGGGATCAGTTTCACCGCGTCAAAAACAGGATATGTTATGTTAAGAGTTAACCGGTATGGCAGCGGAGGTAACGGAAGCTACGCGATTGTGTACGGGGATATGGACGCCAATCCGCTGCCTTTGATAGGAACAAGTATCAGCGCCAGACAGTGGACGCCAAACACCATAAGCGCGGCATCCCAGTATTATTACTTTTTGGCAACATCAGGAACAAAGTATACGGTTCGCTGGAATGACATAGAACAGGGTGATGGTACCAAAACAGGCGACATCGTAGTATCCGCGTACTGGTACAGCGATAGTATAAATATTTTCCCTACAACTGATTCCGGCTATACTGCCGGGCAAGGTTTCACCGCGTCAAAAACAGGATATGTTATATTAAGAGTTAACCGGTATGGCAGCGGAAGTAACGGAAGCTACGCGCTCTTCTACGAATAGCAGCCTGTCGGACTTCTAACGAATACGAGCCGAAGACGGCTCTTTAGATTTTCGGGAAGACCCGAAAACGCATTACCCGGGACGCTTGGGCGAGCAGCAACGGTCTTCCGTTGCGACCAGCCCCCGCAATTTTGCCCTGCAAAATTGCGCCGTCTTGAACCTTGCAAGCCATTGCGGCAATGGCTTGGCCGTAAGCGCAACAGGCTGATAGCAAAGCATCCCGCGGGTTTCCGCAGCAGCCGAAACCCGCGTACAGCGCGATTCTTCAGCCGCGGCTTCGTATTTCTGAACAGAGCCTCTGCCCCGTGGGGCTTGCGGCAACTCCTCCCAGAGCGGTTTCGCGCAGTTCTATGGGAATGCGCTGGCCTACGTGATACAGGGTATCAACCATCTCATCAAAGGGAATAAGCTCAGGAATGCCGGAAAGGGCCATCTCCGCGCAGACAAGGGCGTTGGCCGCGCCCAGGGCGTTACGTTTCTGGCAGGGAACTTCCACCAGACCCGCTATGGGGTCACAGACAAGACCCAGCATATTGGACAGGGCCGAAGAAGCGGCGGCAAGGCAGGCGTCCGGAGAAGCGCCCATAATTTCAGCAAGAGCCGAAGCAGCCATGGCGGAAGCGGCGCCTACCTCGGCCTGGCAGCCGCTCTGCGCGCCTGAAACCGTGGCGTTGCGCGTGATAAGGTATCCCACAGCCGCGGTATTAAAAAGGGCGTCCGTCATTTTTTCGTCGGAAAAGCCGAACTCTTCCTGCACCGCAAGAAAAGCTCCGGGGATAACCCCCGATGAACCCGCCGTGGGAGCGGCCACAATGAGTCCCATAGACGCGTTGACTTCCATCACTCCGAGGGCGTAGGCCGCGGCGCGGGAAAGGACTGCGCCGCAGACAGGACGGGTTTTTTGCCCGCGCGCGAGCATTTTGGCCGCCTCCCCTCCTATAAGCCCTCCCATGGAAGGCCGGGGATTTTCCGCCGCTTTTTTTACCGCGCCCTTCATAACCTGGTAGGAACGTTCCATAATTTTACGGGCGGCCCCGCGGTCAGTACCCGTAATATGTATTTCCCGCCTGAGCATGGCTTCGCTTATGGGAATTTTTTCATTTTCACAGATTCTCAACAATTCTTTGCCAAAACAAAAGTTCATGCGTTTCTCCCGCGGGCTTACCGGATCAGTATCGCGCTGGTAATGTGTTCATGCTCTTCAATGTCCGAAACAACGGCTTCCGGAATCTCCTCGTCCGCCTCGATAATAGTATAGGCGCTTTCGCCCTTGCCTTCCCGGTAAAGCCGCATAAAAGCGATGTTGATGTGATTTTCGCTGAGTTTTGCCGTGATAAAAGCGGCTATCCCCGGCGCGTCCCTGTGTTCAATAAAAATTGTGTAATAGTCACCGGAAAGTTTGATTTCCACTCCGTCAATGCCCCTGATTTCCGCGCGGCCGCCGCCAAGGGAGACCCCCCGGACCAGCACTTTTTCCCCATGCCTGCCCGTAAGGTAAATATCCGCAGTATTGGGATGCAGGTCTTTTGTTTCCCTGTCCAGCGAAAACTCAAGTCCGACACCCGCTTCCCGCGCGTACGAAAATGATTCGGGAATCCTCTGGTCATCGGCCTCAAAACCAAGAATGCCCGCCGTAAGCGCCTTGTCGATGCCGTGCCCGCTGCAGGTTTCCGCGAAGGAACCGTAGAGCACAAAACGGGCCCGGACTATTTCCGGTTTAAACATCTTCCGCGCAAGGAGCGCGATTCTCAGCGCTCCGGCGGTATGAGAACTGGAGGGCCCTATCATAACAGGCCCGATTACGTCAAAGGCGCTGATTTCTTTCATAATAACCGGTTTTTTCAAGGGCCCCGCTCGCGCCGGCAGGCGCGGGGGAGGGCCTTGCGAAACTTCAGGTTTCCGGCGGCAGTTCGACGCTTTCGCGCTTCGACGGAAAAATCAGCGAAAGACCGACAAACACAACAAGGGCAAGCACAAGCCCCGGAATAACCGGCTGGCGTTCCCAGCCAAAAAAGGTAAGCCCTTCAATCAGTTTTTTCTCGTAGATAACCGACACAATGCTGCCTACGATAAGAGAAGCAATCGCCCCCACCGTGGAGGACTTTTTCCAGTACAGGCCGATTACATAAGGAAAGAAGGAACCGGCGGCCCGCAGGGTAAAACAGAACATCAAGAGGCCGATAAGGTTTGTCGCGGTAAAAGCGATTATCAGGCTCAGTACGGCAACCCCAACCATGCCGATTTTTGTTACCGTCATGACTTCCCTGTCGTCGGCTTCCTTGCGGATATACTGCTTGTAAATATCATTACTGAAAATTGACGCGGAACCCAAAAGGTCGGAATCGGCGCTGGACATGGTAGCCGAGATAATACCCGCAAAAAGTATGCCCACGATAATCGGCGGCATTGTGTTAATGGCCAGCACCGGCAGGGCGTACCGCGCCCCGTTGGCGAGAATCACGCTTTTATCAACTTTACCCATATTAACAAGAGCCAGCATGATAATTCCCAGAATCGTGGGGATAAAAGCGTACACCGCGTTGATGACAGCCGATATAATGGAACCGACGCGGGCGGCGCTGCCGTCTTTTGCCGAATAGTAGCGGGATACAGCTTCCTGCCCAACGGTAAAAGTCGCCACATACATGATGATGAGCGCGGTAATTCCCTTGAAACCTCCGATGCCCGTTGTAAAATCAAAAATCTCGGGAGGCACATTTGTTTTAACAGTGTCCCAGCCGCCGGCGAAACTGAGCGCGAAGGGTACGGCCAGAAGCATACCGAAAATGATAAAGCCCATCTGTACAAGGTCGGTAATGGCGACGCTCCACATGCCTCCCATAACAGCGTAAATCGTTACGATAACCGTAATCGCCACAACCGCTACTTTGTAATCAACACCGAGTATTACCGAAAGAATCGTACCGGAAGCCATAAACTGCCCTGCGGTCAAACCGATAAGGGGTAAAAACATCGTAATAGCGGTAAAAACGCCCGCCAGCTTGCCGTACTTTCTGCGGAAATATTCCGGCACTGTTTTTACCTCGGTTTCGCGCAATTTTGGGGCGAAAAAGGTCAGAATAACAAAGCAGACGCCCATTGCCAGAACGTACCAGGACGCGCTCAGTCCCCATTTGGCGTTACCCAAGGTGCTGGCCTGCTCCACAACGCCCAGCGAACTTCCGCCGCCGATTTCCGTCGCCGCAAGAGTGGCCGCCATCAGAATCGGCCCCATGCGCCGCCCCGCCACCATAAAGTCCGTAGTCGAGTTTATTTTTTTTGATGAATAGAACCCGACGCCCAGCATGGCAATCATATAGATTACCACCACAACCAAAACACTGATCTGCACAATTCTCCTCCTGTAGTAATAAAATTAAACACAGTAGAGTTGTTCGGAAATTTTGGTTTCTAAACAATTTTCTCCTGTGTTTTTATGCTCTTGTCATGACCCGTTTTTGCGCAATACCCGTCCGGCGCGCTTGCCGGTATGCCGGCCTTTTTCCACAACAACTTCGCCGTTTATGATGACGTATTCAATACCCTCCGGGTACCGCGCCGGCTCCTGGTAATCGCCCTTGTCGATAATGGTATCAGGGTTAAAAACGCATATATCGGCAAAGTATCCTTCTTTGATAAAGCCCCTGTCTTTGATCTGAAAAACTTCCGCCGGCCTTCCCGTCATTTTTCGCACGGCAGCTTCAATGCCAAGGGCCTTCTCTTCCCGGCAATATTTACCCAGCACACGGGGAAAGGCCCCGTATACTCGTGGGTGGGGTTTGCCGCCGAGCAGGCCGTCCGTACAGACGTTTTGTTCCTCCATCCGCAGAAAATAAATTACATGCTCCTCAAGCCCGTAAAAATCCACCATGCCCACGGCGTTTTCTTCTTCGTAGAGCAGGTCGAACGTGGCGTTGTAGGGATCGCGGCCGCGGGCTTCTCCCAACTGCACAAGATTCATCCCGATTGCGCGCCGGTTTTTTTCGTTTTTGACGCTGGTAATAAAGATGCCGTCCAGCCCGGCAAAATTGATAAAATTGTCCCAGCCGGGAATGCCGCGCTCCATGTCGGCGACAATTTTTTTGCGCATTTCGGGGCTTTCAAGGCGCGAGAGCAGCTTGTCCGTACCGCCGTCATGCACCCAGGGCGGAAGAATAACGCCCAGCATGGTACTTCCCGCCACATAGGGATACTGATCAAAGGATACCCGCAGGCCGTCTTTTTTCGCGTCTTCAAACAACTTGATCTGGGCCTCGAATTTGTCCGCGTTGTTTTTCCCGCAGAGCTTAAAATGTGACCAGTGCGTGCGGATGCCGGCGCGTTTGCCAATCCCGATAATTTCTTTCATCGAATCAAGAATGGCGTCGGCCTCGCTGCGCTGATGGACAACAAACACGCCCTCAAACTTTTCCGCTTCCGCGCACAGCCCGGCCAGCTCATCGTCTTTTGAATACAGGCAGGGCAGATAAATAAGGCCGGAAGAAAGGCCGAAAGCCCCGGCTTCCATATCCCGCCGGACAATATCTCGCATCCTGGCCATTTCCTCCGGCCCAGGGGCGCGGTTATCAAGTCCCATCGCCTCCATACGCACATTGCCGTGGGGAACAAGATAGCACTCGTTCAGGCCGGGTTTTGCCTCCTCCAGGGCGGCAAGATATTTTTCAGCGGTGGGATAGTCCCAGGAAATATCGTCGCTGTCCCCCTCAAGGCCCGCGAGATTTTTGCGCCAGGCCGCGACATACTGCCGGGGGAGCGGCGCCAGAGACACGCCGTCCTGCCCGAGGATTTCGGTGGTTATGCCCTGCATTACCTTGGGCAGCACCTCCGGCTCAACAAGAACTCGTAAATCCGAATGGCTGTGGGTATCGATAAAACCCGGAGCGATTATACAGCCCGCGGCGTCTATAACGCGGTCCGCTTTCAGGTTTTCGTCCCCCGCGCCGACACGGACGATTCTGTCGTCCCTGACAAGAACCGAAGCGTCAAAGAGGGCCTGGCCGCCGCCATCGGCAACGCGGCCGTTTTTAATAAGAATATCCATTGTTTGGCCCTCCGGTCTTACACGCCGGAACCGGCCGCGTCAATTTCAATAACCTGTCCAATCTTCTGGTCGTATTTTTTCAGCGTAAACTGGTTCATAAGTACGACATAAACAACCGGCGCTGCGAAAAGGGCGATAAAAAACCCAAAATTGCTGTTCAGGAAACTCAGGGCAAAACCCACAAGCAGGGCCGCGATTGCGCTGATGTTAAAACCTCCCGCGTACCTGTATTGGCCGTTATCAAAGTACAGATCGCGGACATTGAGTTTGGCTTTGCGGATTAAAAAATAATCGGCAAGCATAACGCCAATAATAGGCCCGAGAAAAGTCGAGATAAACACCTGGACATCCACAAGGAAGGTGCCGGAGCTTTGTATCTTCCAGGGCATAATGGCGATTCCGACAATACCGGCGATAATCGTAGCCGACCAGAACTTGAGTTTTTTCGGGAAAAGGCCAATAAGGATGTAGGTAGGCGGCATAAGGTTCGCCGCGGTATTGGTAGACCACTGGGCAAACACTATGGCGATAAAGGCGAGGATAAGGCCGATCTTGCTGTTGAAAAACAGTTTGCAAACTTCGTTCAGGTCCCATTGCCCCGTGGCAATACCGGCAATCATGCCCACAAGCATAATCAGAGCGCCGACAACCGTCATGCCGAGGAACTGGCCGATAAAGGCTTTTTTGTTGCGTTTGAAAAAACTCTGGGAAGCGTAAGCCGGGTCCCGCTTGATCTGGCGTGAAAGGTCGGAGCCGTTCAGCGACATGGTAATCCAGCCGCCGGCGATACCGGAAATAGCGTAGGCTATGGACATATTGCCCCTGGCGGGGCTGGTCAGAATCGCAACCAGTGACTTGTCGCCCTTGGCCGCGCTCGCGACAAGAATGGCGATAAAAAGAATACCCAGGGCCGGAACCGCGATCCAGTCGAATTTCGCCATTGCCTTGAGCCCGAACATGGCGTTAATGATTTGCAAAATACCGAAGATAACGATCATCAGGTTCAGATTATCGAAACCGGGGAAAATAATTCCTGCCATATAGTTAAGCGCCGCCGCGCCCACCCAGGTAAGAAAGCCGAACCAGTACAGGGCGGGAACGGCCCGGAAAATGGCGGCGATGGTAGCGCCCCTGTAACCGAAGGGCGCGCGGATGTAGGCGGCGAAGGGTATGCCGTAGGTGGTTCCAATATCGCCTATCATAACGGTCATAAGCGTAACAAGACCGTAGCCCACAAAAATAACAATCGCGAGAACCAGGGCGGAAAGGCCATCGCCGCCGTTGTAATATTGGGCGCCCAAAGAAAATCCGACAATATTGATGGTCATACCGGCCCACAAAATAATGTAGTCCGCCATTGACATTTTCCTGCCCGCGTCGGTAGTCGGCAGAAGCTCAGGGTTTTTCATCATAGCGTTGTCCATAAAAATTACCTCCTCAGAAATTAAAAATTTTACAATCCGTATCGGGCAAGGTACGCGGGGTCTATGCTTCGCTTAAGAAAACGCCCCGCCCCTTTTTCGCCTTTGAACTCCCCGTTTTCCACAATCACCCTGCCCCCGGCGATAGTCGCCACAGGACAGCCCTTAACCTGAAAGCCCTCATGCAGACAGTAACTGATGTTGTTATGCAGTACATCTTTGGAAAGCGTTAGCTCTTTATCCATGTCCACAATCACGATATCGGCGTCGGAACCCGGAGCGATGACGCCCTTTTTGGGATAACACCCGTATATTTTCGCGATATTGGTACTGGTAATCGCGCAGACCCGGTTGATGGATACGCGGCCTTTGGAAACTCCCTCCGAAAGCAGAATGGGAAGACGCGTCTCGATGCCGGAAAGCCCGTTAACGATTTTTGTAAAGTCCTGAATCCACTTTCCGTCGGAACCCTTTTTTATAAAAGCGCTTTTTTCGTTCACATCATAGGTACAGTCATCCGAACCTGTTATCAGAATTGTACCGTCCTGAATGCCTTCCCAGAGGGCGTCCTTTTCGGCGGGAGTACGCAGGGGCGGCGAACAAATAGCAAGGTAGCCGTCTTCTTTTTCGTACAGATCGTCAAACAGCGTAAGATAATGCGGCCCTGTTTCCACATAGACGGGCTGCCCCTTCGCGTGGGCGCGGCGGGCTGTATCAAGAGCGTCGCGGTTGGTTGTATGCACAACCAGAATGGCGCAGCCGACATACTCGGCAAGATACACCGCTTTCGCGAACGCGGCGGCTTCGCACAGAACGGGTTTGCATTTGGCGAAGTTTACCCAGCTCATCTCGCCGCGCCGCTGGCACTCCTCAATATTGCTTTCGGCAATGGCGTTGTCCTCGCAGTGGAGCATGGGCAGCCCCCCGACAGCCTTCGCCTTTTTAAAAATGCGTAAAAGAGTTTCGTCGTCGCTCATGACGCCCTCTTTTTTATACGTCATAAACATTTTAAATGTGGGAGTGCCGAATTGTACCAGCTCGTCAATTTCGGCGATAATCTCAGGCGGAGATTCAACAAACTTTCCGTGCACCCCGTAATCAATCGCGGAGATCGACATTTCTTTGGCGCGTTCCTTAACCGCTTCCAGAACGGATTTCCCCTTGAAAACGTTGGCAAAATCCATAAACGTTGTTACGCCGCCGAAAGCCGCGCTGACGCTCTGCTGAAAAAAATCATTCGCGCCGAGACAGCCCTGAAAAGGCGCCTGGCAGTGCATGTGGGCTTCCACCGAACCCGGCAGCACATATTTCCCCGAAGCGTCGATAACGCGGGAAGCCTCCTTCGCCTCAAAAACGCCCAGCGCGGCAACTTTCCCGTCTTTTACCGCAACATCGCAGGTAATGGTCGATGACGGAGAAACAACCGCGCCGTTTTTTACCAGAAGATCATACATTGATTTGCCTCCTATTCTTTTATATCAATAACGCCCCGGCCACAGCGATATAGGCCTCTACCGCTGCGGCAAGCTGCGAAAGCTCGATATACTCGTCAATTGTGTGCGCGATATTTTCCAGGGACGGCCCCAGCCCCAGGGTTTTTATGCCCTTTTCCCCGGCGTAATGGCTGCCGTTGGTACAAAACGCGTAATGCGATATTTCGGGCGTCTGGCCTATAGCGCGTAAGGCCTTATAAGCGCTTTGAACAAAATCCTCATTCTCGTCAAAAAGCCATGCGGGGAAAAAACGCTCGTCCTCGATTGCCGCGCCGGTATAACAGCGCTCCCTGCCCCGCGCGAAAGACACGGACGCTTTTAAGAGCGGATTATGCGCCATAAGTTCGTCCAGCAGCGCCTGAATGGGCGCGAGTACGCTTTCCCGCGTTTCCCCGATGAGCAGCCGCCTGTCGTATGTGGCGCGGCAATACTCCGGCACCACCGAAGCGCCCGGATAGGGAGACGAAACAACATCGGTAAGCTCCAGAATGCCTTCGCCCAGGCGCGGATGAACGCCGGGTTCAAGATTCCGTATGGCCGCGATAATTTCCGTCATGCCATACACGGCGTTAATCCCCTCGCGCGGATTGGAAGAATGGGCCGGCTTGCCAAAGGTCTCGACTACAATCTCGGCCCGGCCCCGCTGCCCTATCTTTAAATTCAGGCGGGAAGATTCCCCGATTATGACATAGTCGGGTTTCACAGCCCCGCTGACAAGCCGCGAGGCGACGCCCTCAAAACACTCTTCGTGTACGCTGCCGACAACATAAATCTCACCGGCAAAATCCTTTTTCCTGTCTTCGGCAAAGGCGGCGGCCGCGCAGGCGCAGGCCGCCAAAGCTCCTTTCATATCCGAAGCGCCCCGGCCATAGATGCGCTCCCCGGAGATTTCGGCCCCAAAAGGAGGATGCTTCCACGCAGAGGGGTCGGGAACAGGAACAACATCCATGTGCCCGTCAAAAAGAAGTTTTTTGCCGGGGCGCAGCCCTTTTATACAGCCGATAACATTTCCGTACTCATCGGTTTGTATACTGTCAAAACCGCGCGATATAAAATAATCCTTCAGCCGCCCGGCAACTCCGCTTTCCTCTCCTGAAAGGCTCTTTTCCCGTATCAGGGTTTGACACAGGCTTACAACCTCGTTTTTCCTGTTTTCGCTCAGCATGTGAACCTCCCTTCCAGAGCCTGCTCCAGTTTTTCCATACTGGCCGGCAGCGACAGTACGCCCGCGCCGGCGGCGGCTATGCCGCTTTTTACATCTTTCAACCCGTTACCCGTTACAATGCAAACCACAGAATCGCCGGCGGAAATGATCCCCTCCGCCGCGGCTTTTTTCAGACCGGCAAGAGAAGCGGCGGCGGCGGGTTCCGCGAAAACGCCGCTGTGACGGCCCATAAGGCGCATCGCTTCCATAATTTGCTCATCGCTTACCGAAACAGCCGCGCCGTTTGAGGCTTTTATGGCGTGAAGGGCCTTATCGGGATTCCGGGGAACACCGACGGCGATACTGTCGGCAAAGGTGTTTTCTTCGGCGCGGGCAAGCGGGGCGTCTGTTGTAAAGGCTGTATTGATGGGGCAGCAGCCGGAAGCCTGTACGCTCAGAAGCCGGGGAATTCTGTCAAGTAAACCGGCCTGAACAAGGTCGTAAAACCCCTTCCACACGCCGGCTATGCTGCACCCGTCCCCAACGGAGATGGTAGCCCAATCCGGCGCCTTAAAACCAAACTGTTCGCCTATTTCAAGCGCGACGGTTTTTTTGCCTTCTACGAGATACGGGTTAATGGCCGCGTTTCTGTTGTACCATCCCCACTTTTCAATGGCCTGGGCGGAAAGCCTGTATGTGTCCTCATAATTACCGTCAACGCTTATGACCAGCGCGCCAAAAATCGAAAGCTGGGCGACCTTTCCCTGCGGCGCCCGGCGGGGCACAAAAATAACCGTTTCAATCCCCTCCGCGGCG
The DNA here is from genome assembly GCA_031274005.1 of Spirochaetales bacterium. Lineage (GTDB taxonomy): Bacteria > Spirochaetota > Spirochaetia > DTKZ01 > DTKZ01 > JAISAF01. The sequence goes on along the minus strand of JAISQU010000038.1, from coordinate 262 downwards.
CAGTTGCCGGCCAGGGAGGACGCGGCGTTACCTGTAGAAGCGCAGGCTATGCGGGAAAAGCCCCCCTCCTTTGCCTTTACAACAGCCAGGGCGGAGGCCCTGTCCTTTGAACTCGCCGTGGGATTTAAACCGTCGTCCTTCAGATACAAACGGGGAAGACCAATCCTTTCCCCCAAAGCCTTCGCGGGATACAGGGGAGTTCCCCCCACCCTCAGCCGCGTCCCGGGACTCCCCTGTTCAACAGGAAGAAATTCCCGGTAAC
>JAISQU010000032.1 GCA_031274005.1 Spirochaetales bacterium | reverse complement strand
GCAAAAAACATCATACAGATCAATTTTCCGCGGCTTTGTTGTTTTTCGGGCGCTTTCAAGGTCCGCCCTGATAATTTCAAACTCTTCGCGGGTTATGTCGCTCGGGTAATTATGCATTTTTTCCCCTCCCCTATTTTTTACATAATTATACCCTGCGGCTTCCCTCCTGTAAAGATTCTGAACAGGCTCATAGATTTTTTTGTGATAATTTTCAAAATAATCATTTGACATGTGATAAATTCTTTGTTACAATCATTCAGATATATCATAAATATATCACTGTATTTGCAGAACTTTAATTATAGAATGAGGAGGCGTAATCAATGAAAAAGAAAATTGTGATGTGTGTTCTGTGCGCGTTTGTCTTTACGGGCATGCTCAGCGCGGGCGGCGGTTCTGAAACTCCGGCGGCCGGGGGAAAGGTTAAACTCAGTCTTGCCACGGTAATTCCGCCCGGAACTCCTGTTACCCTCGGTCTGGATAATTATTCCAAAGCCCTGAACGACAGCGGAAAGTTTGAAACAGCGGTTTTTCCGGCGGGCCAACTGGGTTCGCTTACCGATGTTATTGACCGCTGTCTTGCGGGCGACCCTGTTATCGAAACCTGCGACCCCGCGGATTTGGCTGACGTAACCATCAAGGATTTAAGCGTTGTGCAGGCGCCCTTTCTGTTTGAGACTTGGGATCAGGTCGACAAGGTAACGGCGTCAAGCTGGTGGAAGGACCTGACAGCCAGCGTCGAACAGAAAGGCATAAAAATCCTCGCCTACAACTGGGCCTTCGGCGAACGGCATATCCTGACGCGGACGCCTGTCAGAACCCTGGCCGATCTTGCGGGAAAGAAAATTCGCGTACCCAATAACGTCAATTTTGTCCGCAGTTTTACCGCTCTGGGCGCGGCGCCCACGCCTATGGCTCTGGCGGAAGTTTTCACTTCCATTCAGCAGGGGACCATTGACGGACTGGAAAATCCCTATTCAGACATCTTTGCCAACAAATTTCATGAAGCCGGGAAATATATAGTAGAGGACGATCACATCAAACAAATATGCCTTATTATCTGCGGCACGGAATTTTTTGACAAACTGACAAAAGATCAGCAGGATAGCCTCGTCTCAATGGCGCAAAAATCCGGGGAGTATCAACGAAGCCTGCTTCTGAAGACGGCCGATGAGGTCAAGACGCAGCTGGCGGCCGCGGGCGTAACCTTTACAAAGATCGACAGAGCCGCTTTTACCCAGGCCATCGACCAGAAATATTATCCGCAGTTCACCGAATGGACAGCGGGCCTGCGCGAGACCGTTCAGTCCATTATCAAAAACTAAAGACTTGGGGGAACCCCTGCCGGGTTTCCGAACAAGCCTTAATGAAGTAATATCCATGGGGGAAGCTTCGGCGTTCCCCTGCGGAGGGAGTATTGAAGAGCAATCCTTTTTTTTGCGTGTGTAAAAATATAGATTTGATTGTCTCCGGCGTTTCAGCAGCCGTTTTGGTGCTGCTGACGGCGGCGGGCGTGTTTATGCGCTATGTGGTAAACAGCCCCTTCACCTGGCTGGAAGAAGTCCAGATGATTTTGTTTGTGTGGTCGGCGTTTTTCGGCGCCAGCGTCGCGTTCCGCTGCGGCGGGCATATCGCCATAGAAATTCTTGCGGATATGCTTCCCCGCGCTGTGCAGGCGGTTCTTGAAAGGGTTGTTTTCGCGCTGGTGGTTCTGGCCCTCGTGTATATGATGTATCTGCAGACAGAGCGCGGTTTTGCCCTTATCAGAACAGGACGTTCAACCAGCATCCTGAATATTCCCCAGTACCTGACATATTTCGGCGTATCTCTGGCATGTTTTTTGATGACTGTGCATTTGATTATAGGACGCTTCAAAAAATGAATGATGTAGTGATTATCGCGGCCATTGTCATGCTGGTATGTATGTTTCTGAAGGTTCCTGTATTTGTGTCCGTTCTTGCGGGTTCGGTAACATATTTTACCATGACGCCCGACGCGTCGGCCCAGCTCATCGCCCAGCGTTTTACCTCCGGCATGGAAAGCGTTCCCCTTCTTGCCGTGCCGTTTTTTATCTGCGCCGGAGTATTCATGAACTACTCCGGTATTACGGGGCGCATCATGGATTTCTGCGCGGTATTAACGGGGCGCATGGCAGGAGGGCTGGCCCAGGTGAATATTCTTTTATCAACGCTGATGGGCGGGCTTTCCGGTTCCAATATCGCCGACGCGGCCATGGAAGCGAAAATGCTGGTTCCCGAGATGGAAAAAAACGGCCTGCCCAGGGTTTTTTCTACCGTGGTTACGGCGTTTTCCTCGATTATTACCCCGCTCATTCCGCCGGGTATCCAAATGATTATTTACGGAACACTGTCGAATGTCTCCATAGGAAAGATTTTCATGGCGGGCATATCGGTTGGCGCTCTTACCTGTCTTGTCATGATGGCAGGTACCATGGTCATTTCAAAAAAGCGGGGTTATAAACCCCTGCGCACAACAGGGGTTTCGCCTAACGAGTTTTTCCGATCCTTCATAAAGGCGAGCCTGCCTTTATGCCTTCCTGTTATCATTATCGGCGGCATACGCGTCGGCGTTTTTACTCCCACAGAGGCGGGGGCCGTGGCGGTAATTTACGCTGTTTTGCTGGGGCTTGTCTACAAGGACCTGAACCTGAAAGGTTCCCTGGCCGCGATTAAGGAAACGGTTATCACCACCGGCTCCATCGCTCTTATTATAGGGTCGGCCGCGGTTTTTGCCTGGATACTCACCAAGGAACGCGTTCCCCAAACGCTCACCGCCATGATGGTAGCCGGCATATCCAACAAGTATGTTTTTCTGATTGTGGTAAACCTCTTCCTGCTCATCGTGGGCATGTTCATTGAAGGCACGGCCGCTACAATCGTTTTGACGCCCCTTCTTGCTCCCATTGCCGCGGCCTTCGGCATTAACGAAGTGCAGTTCACCTTTATTTTTATTTTTAATTTGTCCATAGGTTGTATTACCCCTCCCATGGGAGTGCTCATGTTTGTGACCTGCGGCATTACCGGCTGCAAAACCAGGGATTTCCTGAAAGAGGCTGTTCCGTATTTTGCCATGCTGCTGGTTGTGCTTCTGCTGGTTACTTTTGTCCCTGCGGTATCTGTGGGGATTGTGGATTTGCTGTACCAGTGATTGTTCCTGCCCCCATAAAATGATACTATCCCCTTGTGCGCGCACTGGATATTATCGTTAAAAAACGTAATGGAGAAGAGCTTACCACGGAGGAAATTGATTTTCTCGTCCGCGGATATGTGGACGGGAGCGTGCCCGACTACCAGATGTCCGCCTGGCTTATGGCGGTTTTTTTTCAGGGCATGACGGGAAGGGAAACCGGAGACCTGACGCGGCGGATGATCGCTTCCGGTGATACGCTGGACCTTTCGGGGATTGAGGGCCCCTTTGTGGACAAGCATTCCACCGGAGGCGTGGGGGATAAAGTGTCCCTGATACTCGCGCCTCTGGCGGCCTCCTTCGGCATAAAAGTACCCATGATGAGCGGCCGTTCCCTGGGGCATACGGGCGGCACTCTGGACAAGCTGGAGGCCATTCCCGGCTACACCATAGCGCGGGACATAGGGGACTTCCGCCGGATTTTGAACGAAACCGGCTTTGCCATGACGGGCCAGAGTGAAAAAATTGTGCCCGCCGACCGCCTTTTGTACGCCCTGCGCGATGTGACCGGTACGGTGGAGTCGGTTCCCCTGATTACCGCCAGCATCCTTTCAAAAAAATTTGCAGAGGGAGCGGACGCCCTGGTGTTTGACGTAAAGTGCGGAAGCGGCGCTTTTATGAAAAACCGGAAGGACGCCGAGGCTCTTTCTCAGTCGCTCATCGCCACCGGCCGCAGCCTGGGGCGCAAAATTATCTGTGTCCTGACGCGCATGGACGAACCTCTTGGCCGGATGGTAGGCAATTTTCTTGAGGCGGAAGAAAGCGCCCTGTGCCTGCGCGGCGATACCGAAGGACGGGAAGACCTTATGGACGTTACCTACAGACTGACGGCCTGGATGCTTGTCGCGGGCGGCGTCTGCCGCGGCGCGGATGAGGCGGAAGCCTTGTGCCGCCAAAAACTTGCCGCGGGCGGGCCTTATAATCTTTTTCTGAAAAATATCGAAGCTCAGGGCGGGGACGCCGCGGCCTTTGAGAAAGCCATAGGAAAAAAACGCGCCCCCGTGCGGCGCGCTCTTACAAGTACCGCTTCCGGTTATATCGCAGGAATTGACGCCTACAAAACGGGTATGGCGGCGGTGTATCTGGGCGCGGGCAGAAGCAAAACAAGCGATCCCGTGTTGCCCGACGTGGGCATCATCTTTCATAAAAAGAAAGGCGGCAAAGTTTCCCAGGGGGAAGAGATCTGCTCTGTTTTTGCCCAAACCGGGGACGCCGCGGATATGGCCCTCCGGCAGCTGCGTGAAGCGCTTATCGTAACCGGCAGCCCCCCTCAGCCCGGAACCATGCTTATAAGGGAGTACAGCGCGCTATGATTTGGGAAAAAGTTCCTCTTGACCAGGCGAAGGTCCGCAAAATTGCCGAGCGCTACGGCATAAACCTCCTGACCGCGTCTATTCTGGCGCGCAGGGGAATAGAAGACCCCGAAGACATGATGTTCTATCTTGAAACGGATCTCCGGTTTCTCCATAACCCTTTTTTGTTTGTCGAAATGGAAGACGCGGTTGACCGCATTCTCGCGGCAAAGGAAGAAGGGGAGAAGGTTCTTATTTTCGGCGACAGGGATGTGGACGGCATCACCAGCATAGCGCTTCTTGTGCGAACCCTGAAAGCCATGGGCATACATGTCTCCTGGCGGCTGCCCATGGGGGATGAACCCTACGGGCTTACCCTTGAGGCGGTGGAGGAGTTTGCCGCCCAGGACGGAACTCTCATCATTACCGTGGACTGCGGGATTTCCAACGTCAGGGAAATAGAGCGAGCCCTTGAGCTGGGCGTTGATACAATCATCGTTGATCACCACAATCCGCCGGATGAAATCCCCCGTGCCTGCGCGGTAATAAATCCCAAAGTCGAAGATTCCGGCTATCCTTTTCGGGATCTTGCCGGCTGCGGAGTTGCCGTTAAACTTGTATGGGCTTTGCGTTTTGCCGAAACTGATTTTTATAACGAACCGCTGACCCTTCTGAATGTGCGGCCGGGGAACGGAACGTACATACTTGAAGCCGTGCGTATGCAGAACCTCGTTGTTCTGGACAGCATTGAGGAAAGCCTTGTCCCCGGCATTGTAAGCGTGGAGGGGAGCCGGCTGATGAAATTCTTTGGGGGCCGCATTTTTGTCTACGGGGTAAAGACGCAGGAACAGATGCTCAGGAAAATTTTTACGCGCGCCGAAATCAGCCTTCTGGACATAGAGCCGGAAATTACGAAAGTTTTCCCGGCAATACGGGGAAAGAGCCTGCTGCGCCTGCGCGAAACATCCCGCCTGGGACTCTTCCGGGACAACCCGGTAAGCGAGCTTGATATTTTTGTCGATCTGTTTACCTCCTGGGTTATCAAAAAAACCCCCAAACTGTCCGACGCCTACGCATCCCTGTTTGATCTTGTGGCGCTGGGAACCCTGGCGGACATGATGCCGGTACGCAATGAAAACCGCATCATTATCCGCGCGGGGATGGAGATCTTGAATTCGGTAAAACCGCGGGACGGCGTCAGGGAGCTCATGCGCCTTCAGGATCTTTTGGGAAAACCCGTGACCAGCCGTGATGTCGCCTGGCAGATAAATCCCTCCATCAATGCCGCGGGCCGCATGGGCGAACCGGACAGAGCCGTAAAACTCCTTTTAAGCGATAATCCGCAGGAGAGGGAAACCCTGGCAAAGACAATCACCGGATTAAATGAGCAGCGCAAAAAAATCGTTGACGACATGTGGGAGGTTATTCTGCCCGACGCGCGGGAAAGTCTGGATAAAAACGACAGCAAATTCGTCCTTGTCTGCGACCCCCGCATCCACCGGGGCATTACGGGGCTTCTGGCCCAGCGGCTTGTTAAATTCTTTGATGTGCCCTCCGCGGCCTGCGCCGTTCTGGACAGCAAGGTAATCGGCTCCCTGCGCAGTACACGGGGCTACGCGGCGCTGCCTTTTCTTGAAAAGTGTTCGGATATTCTCAGGGAATACGGCGGTCACGATTTTGCGGCGGGCTTTAATTTCGCGCCGGATGATGTTTCCCGTTTCCGGCAAAGGCTTGAGCAGCTTTTGCCGGAGATAACCCTAAACGAAAAAGGGGAAGAAAGAATCATCATCGACGCCGAACTACCCCCGAATTATCTGAAACCCGACATGGAAGAGCTGCTGAATTTCTTTGCCCCTCACGGGGAAAGCAATCCTGTTCTGACGTTTATGACACCGGGGGTTGTGGTTGAAGATCTCGCGTTTATCGGCAAGGATCAGCTTCATACCCGCCTTCTTGTGCGCGCGGGGGAGTATGCCTGGCCCGCGGTGTTCTGGAATTCCGCCGAAAGAGTGGGCAGGGATTTCAACAAAAACGACAAGGTCAATCTTTTGTATCAGTTGGAAAAAAACTATTTTCAGAACAAAGAAACTCTCCGGCTTTCTATTGTCGATATAAAACGGTGCGTATGAAAAATCCGGCGCGTATTTTTTGCGTGTGTTTGTGGCTTGTCCTGCTGCCGGGCTGTATGTATGCCCGGCCCGCTTCCGAGACCCTGGCGGGCAGTATAATCCTGCCGGAAGCGCCGCATGAGGAAGCCCCGCCGCCGCAGCCCGTTCTGAGCGCGCCGCAGTCCGTCGCTCAGGGGGATATCCTGAGTATCCGTGTAAGCATGCAGGAGGGCCTTCTCCGCGGGCTCGCCGCGGAACTGACCGACGGCGCGGGAAAAAAAGTTTTATCCTTTACGGGGTTCCGCTTTCCCGCTCCCGAAACCGCCGACGCCTGGGCCGCGGTGGGAGGAATTTCCAGCGTCCAGGCGCCGGGAGACTACGGCCTTACGGTGAGCGCTGTCTGCGAAGACGGGCGGCGCGTTACGCTTTCCTCAGACTTGAGGATACTCGGGCGCGCTTTTGTTCAGGAAGATATTCCCTTAAACCAGGCCATGTCGTCGCTCAGGGCGGACCCCGATCCCCGCAAGGCGGTCGAGTCGCGGGAACTCTGGACTCTTCTGACAACGATAAACCCAAGTTCCGTGTATCACGCCGGAGAGCTTTGCCTGCCTGTCGCCGAAGGCTTTCGCGAAACCTCGTTTTTCGGAGACAGGCGCACTTTCCTGTATACCGACGGCGGAACATCCAAATCCATTCACTATGGCCTGGACTACGCCACCCCCAGGGGAACTCCCGTACAGGCCGCCGGCGCGGGCAGGATCGTTATGGCGAAAGAGAGGGTTCTTACCGGGTTTTCCATTGTGATTGAGCATCTGCCGGGAGTATACAGCCTCTATTATCACCTGGACAGGCTGAACGTCAAAGAGGGTCAGATGGTAAACGCGGGCGAAAGAATAGGAGACTCCGGCTTTACCGGCCTCGCGACTGGTCCGCATCTTCACTGGGAAGTCCGCGCCGCGGGAAACGCGGTGGAGCCGAAAACACTCTTGCGAAATTCGTTCATTCCGCATTAATCTCCGGGAAAATTCCTATCGACAAAACGTAAAACCCCCTGTATAATATATCAGTTGTACACTTTTTTAATTTTTAGGAGGAAGAAGTATGAAAAAAATTGTGTCTCTGGGTCTCTGTCTGTTCCTGTGCGCGGGAATATTTTCGGCGTTCGCGGGAGGCGGCGGAGAATCCGGCGGAGCGAAAACTTACGAGTTTTCACTGGGCAGCGCATACGACAAGGCGGCGCCCCCTGTCATCGCGGGTTACAAGTACGCGGAAGAAGTTAAAGCCGCCACCAACGGAGCCATAACCATCAATGTTTTTCCCAACAGCGCGATAGGAACCGAAAGGGAACAGTTTACCCAGGTCGCGGCGAATGAGCTTGAGTTTACCATCGGCGGCATTCTCACCATCGATATGTACTGCCCCGAATACGGCTTCCTGAGCGCGCCGTTTCTTTACAAGGACATGAACCACATCAAAAACATCATGACAAGCCCCCTGGGCGACGCGATGCGGAAGAAGTTCCTGGAAAACAACACCAACCTTATTGGTATTGTATGGCGGGGAATCCGCAACACCTCTTCCAACAAAGCCATCCGTACCCCTGATGATGTGAAGGGCCTGAAAATCCGCATGACGGAAATGCCTTCCTGGGTAGCCGTGTGGGGCCGCGACGGACTTGGCGGAACCACTGTTCCTATCGTTTTGGGCGAACTCTACGGCGCTCTGCAAAACGGCGTTGTTGACGCTTCCGAAGGCCCCTACGAGCAGCTTGCTACCTATAAGTTCTACGAAGTGCAGAAGTACCTCGTCAACACCAACCACGTTATGGAATGGTGCGGCCTGTACGCCAGCCAGAAGATGCTCGACAGCCTGCCCGCCGAACTTTCAAAGATTCTCGACGACAAGGCAAAAAGCGTCATGACCGAGTGGGGCAGCCAGCTCTGCCTCGACAAGGCCGAAGATTTCCGCCAGCAGCTTTTGAAAGGCGGCATGGAAGAAATCAACATCAATGTTCCCGACTTTACCAACAGGCTTCTGCCCGTGTATGAAAAATTCTTCAGCGAGAAAAAATGGGTCTCCAGCCTCTCGGAAGTCCAGAGCTACGCGAAATAATCTTACCCGGTTATGCCCCGCCCCGCGGCGGGGTTCTTTATGTAAAGGCGGAAATATGAATGCGATTTTAAAATTCCGTGATCTCATTGAGAAATTTATTCTTGTTATCGCGGTTACATTGTTATCTCTGGTCGCTATTTTAATAGCCATGCAGGTATTGCTGCGCGCCATAAATATAGGCGTCGACTGGACAGAAGAGTTTTCGCGCTTTTCCTATGTGGGCGTAACATTTTTGGGCAGTGTACTTGCCATTACAAAAGGCAAACACATTACTATAGACTTTCTGGCGAACCTTTTGCCCGCCTCCGTACGAAAAGCTCTTGCCGTAGCAGTACACATTCTTATGGCCGTTTTTATGGCTATCTGCACGTATGGTTCGACTCTTATCATGGCGGCGGCCAGGGGTGTGGGAAGCAATTCCATGTCCTGGTTTAAATTGAATTATATCTACGGGCTTGTTTTGGCAAGCTGTGTTCTTATGATTTTGGTTTCCCTGATACGGGCGCTGGAAACAGCCCTGCAGGGACAGAACCGATCAAAGGCGGGCATAGTATGAAATCATCCGTATTTTTACTGGTACTTGTCGCTCTTTTTCTAGTGAGTATTCCCGTGGCCTTTGCCCTGGGCATTACCTCTACCCTGCTTATGGCCGCGAGCAGCACAGGCGTCAGGTTCGGCATCATCATCCATCAAATGATAGGCGGGGTAAACACTTTTACCCTGCTGGCGGTTCCGCTGTTTCTTTTGGCCGGCAAACTGATGAACGCTTCGGGGACTACCGACAGGCTTTTCGCCTTTGCAAAAATACTTGTCGGCTGGCTGCCCGGCGGGCTGGGACATGTAAACGTCATAGCCAGCGTCATTTTCGCGGGTATGTCCGGAACAGCCGTTTCCGACGCGAGCGGCCTGGGGCTTATAGAAATCAAGGCTATGAATGACGCAGGCTTCGGCAATGACTTTGCCTGCAGCGTCACCGCGGCGTCTTCCACGCTGGGGCCCATCATCCCGCCAAGTCTGCCGCTGGTTGTCTACGGAACCATGTCGGGCGCGTCGGTAGGGGCCTTGTTTATAGCAGGCGTTCTTCCCGGCATACTGATGGCCCTTATCATGATGGCTGTTGTTACGACGTACGCCCTGATCCGCCGCTACCCGCGGGAGAAGATTCCCTCGCCAAAAGAATGCGTTATCGGCTTTGCCAAGGCGATACTGCCCCTCATGGCCCCGGTCATTATCCTTTTGGGTATTTATACCGGCCTTTTTACGCCTACCGAAGCGGCGGCCATTGTCGTTTTGTATTCGCTTTTTCTCGGACTGCTCGTGTACCGCACAATCAACCATAAAGTGTTGTGGGGTATCCTTGTGGAAACAGTCTATGACGCGGCCAGCATCGGCCTTATCGTTGCCGCGGCAACCCTGTTCGGCAATGTTATTATCAAGGCGCTGATTCCCCAAAAGGTACTGGAAGTCGTTACCTCTTCCATTTCATCCCCCGTGCTGCTACTTTTAGTCATCAACATCTTCCTGCTGGTCGTCGGCATGTTTCTGGAAACAACCTCGGCGATTACTATACTTGTGCCCCTGCTTCTGCCGCTGACAAACGCCATAGGAGTTGATCCTGTACACTTTGGCATCATCATCGTACTGAATTTAATGATAGGCGTCCTGACGCCCCCCTTCGGGATTGTCCTGTTCGTCACCTCTTATATAGGAAAAATGTCGGTCGCCGCGCTGACAAAGGCCCTTATGCCCTGGATATTGGCCCTGTTTGTCGCGCTGATGCTGATTACCTATATACCCGAAATTTCCCTGCTGGTTCCAAGAATGGCGGGATTATTGTAGAAGACCGCGCGGGGCATGTCCGCGGGGGATCCGGGGGAGGAGCGTTAACAGGCCCTTCCCCGGGTTTTCATTTCTGCGCCTTCTCTAACCGATTTAAATTGCCTGCCGATAATCTTTATAGTGGATTTTCTCTTTATTTTGGCGTTATCTTCGCAGGAGGGGGAACCAGGAGGTCGCGGGATGAAAAAAGGACTGATTCTTGTTTTTGCGGCAGTTTTCTGCGCGGGTTTACCGGCTTTCTCCGTTTTTGCACAAGACCAGGAAGCGGATCCGTCCGATTTTTCATTTGATCTTGGCCTGGGACTTGGCGTGCGCAGATTTTTCAACGGAGAATATATTCCCGGCGCGGCGAAACCGGAAACATTTCTTTATCAGTACGCCGGATTGAGCCCGGTTTTCAGATTCAAAAAATTCGAACTGGCCCTCGATTTTGATGTGCATTTCCGTTTCGACGGCGGGGACGAGAAAAATGAGTTCGAGCTTAGAAAAGAAGATTGGGAAGCCGCCGGCATGTGGGAGATCGTCAACCTGTATCTCCCCAAAATCCGCTCTATGCGATTTGGAACCAAAGGCGACCCTTTTGCCATGCGTCTGGGCGACATAGACGGGATAAGCCTGGGCAATGGTTTTATTGTGTCCTCCTATACGAATGGGCTTTTCCAGCCGGAGAACAGGGTTTTGGGCGCGGTTTTTGATATAGACGGCAGCCTTGTGGACATTCCCTACTTCGGCATTGAGGCTTTTACGGCAAACGCCGCGCGTTTTGACATGTTCGCCGGCCGTATGTATGTCCGCCCTCTGGCCGCTTTTCAGGATTCAATCCTGAAAGATCTGGAAGTGGGAGGCGCCATGGTGATGGACAGGGACCCCTTCTATTTTGCCGGCCGGTACGAAATGTATAAGAGCGCGTTTCTTGCGAACGGGGATGATGATCCTTGTGTATCTATCTCCGGACTGGACTTCAACGTACCTCTTTTGAAAGACCCTGTCTTCAGTTTTACCCTGCGCGGCGACAGGGCCAGCCAAAACAAAAAGACCGGCTGGATGGGCGGCGTTTCGGGGCGGTTTTTGCGCGTCGTTACCTACGAAGGGCAGTTCCGTGTTCTTGACACGGGCTTTATACCCGGCTATTTCGACGCCTCCTATGATCTCTACCGGCCCGAGTTGTACGCGATCTACAACGCGGAGAACTCCGGCAACGCCGCGGCGGAAACCTGCAAAGCCTATCTTGGGTCTTTGGGTCTTTCGCTTTGTGATGACAAAATCGTTTTCAAAGCGGTTTCAGAGGGTCCCGTATGGAGCGCGGAGGGCCGCCTTTATAACTGGCAGGGTATACTGATGCTGAAGGAGGGGGTTGTTCCGAATTTCTCCTTTGACATTCTCTACGACAAAAAAAATATGGCTGCTTTTGATGATTTTATTGTCTGGAAGCGCGAGTCCCTGGTACGGGCCCGCTTTCATTTTCATTCGGGGCCGGCCATCCTGTCTCTGGTGTACGCATTGAGGTATATCCCCACAGACTCAGGACCGGACAGACAGGTTATGGCGGGCGTTGAAGGCCGTATCACGCTGTACTGAAAAAGCCTCAAGGAGACACAAGATGAAAAAACTTCGTACAGACCGGGAAAAAGCCTTTTGCGATGAAAGCCTTGTCCGTCTTCTTTGCGCGGGACTGGTTTTTTTCTTTTTTGTTTTTCCCGCCGCGGCGCAGTCAGAGGCTGTCGCGATTCTTGAATATTGCGATTATCCGGACCAGATAAAAATCATCGACAGCGATGGTTTTGAGGTGGGCGAACTGTATTTCGGAATGGATATTGGCAGAGGCGACACCATCAGGACAGAAAACACAGCGGCGGAAATTCGCCTGACGCGCAACAGTTCCGTCATCAGGCTTGCGCCTCATACGAGCTTCCGCATAGACAGCCTGGAAGGTTTTCGGGGTGACGCCGATAACCGATTTTCACTTTTATCGGGAAAGATACGCAATGTCGTTTCTTCCACCACACGGGGGAAATACCTTGTCGAGACACCCTCGGCTGTTTGTGAGGCGTACGAGGCTGATTTTTCCGTAAGTGTTACGGCGGGCGCCCTTGACGCGGCGGCCGTGCGCAAAGGGCGCGCTGCTTTTACAAAAAAAGAGACCCTCAAGACAATTACTATTACGGAAGGACTTGCAGCCGATACTTTTGCCGGGGTTTTTGAACCCCAGGCGTATCCCCCGGAAAAAATCGAAGAAATTTTCTATGACCTTGAGTTTGTCATGCTTGACCCGGATATTCTTATACAGCCTGTGCCGGAAGCGCCAGCTCCGGTTATGAGTATTCCGGCTCCTCAAAAAGATACCGGGGATCCGGAATATCCGGAAGAAGGCCCTGAGTTTGGTTCACGCGACTGGCTGTTAGCTTTTATGCGCGAACATGTGACTCTCGGCGCAGAACTGGCGGCCATAACGCTTGACAGGAAAACCTATGCGAAATTCGTTGTGCGGCCCGGTCTCGCCCTTGGCCGTTTCAGGCTGGGCCTGTATCTTCCCTTTATGTTCAGCGGGGATCTTTTATCGCCCAGTGATGAATACCATCCTCAGGGTAATGATGAATGGGACTTCGGCAAACATGCGGACCAGAGCAGCGCAAGCGACGCGGGGCGGAAGGATTTTCTGCGCGACCTTGTTTTAAAAATACACTTCGTTGAATACGGAAAGCCGGGGGACGCCGTATTCCTGAATGCGGGAAGTTTCAGGGATATAACGCTGGGGCACGGTTCACTGGTATATAAATACGCGAATGACACCGATTTTCCGGCTGTCCGCAGGGTCGGCGTTTATGCGGGAGCGGACGCGGGTATCGCGGGTTTTGAGGCCATGACGGCGGATCTCGCGGAAGCCGATATTATGGCGGGACGAGTGTTTGTTCGGCCTTTTCCGGCTGCGCCTCTGGCCCTGGGTTTTTCCGTGGCCGCGGACACGCACCCGGTGTTTGTTATGTCGGACATGACAAAGAAGAATTTTCCGCTTGCGCCGGGAGATGAATACAGGGTCATTGATCCCGCGCTTCTGGGGTTCGCGCTGGATGCGGACCTGCCGCTCTGGAAAGACGAGGGCTCGGCTATGACTTTTTTCGCCGATGTGGCTACCCTGATTCCTTATCTTCGCCAGGAATACGCCGGCATGTCGGGTCTTTTCGGTAAAACGGAGGGTTTTCTGTTCGATTCTTTTTATGATGGATCTTTTGCCGGCAGATTCCGGAATTACGGCCTGTCGGGAGGTCTTTTTGGCAATATACGCGCCCTGGATTACCGTCTGGAATACAGGCAGTACCAGGGGCTTTTCCGTCCGGGATTTTTCGGGCCGAACTATGACCGGTTTCGCAGCCGTTTCGCGACCGAAACCCTTACATATCTTGCCAATCCCGATGAGGCCGGGTACTCCCTGACAACCCTCGCTGTTTATGGTGAGCTGGGTTTTACTCTTTTCGACAAGCTGCACTTTTCGGCCGGACTCCTGGCGCCCGCTGAAAAAGACGCTGCGGGCTTAACCTACTCCGATAACGATTATATGGAATTCAGATTCCGTCTTGCGAAGGGCCTTATCCCTGTTCCGGTTCTGGATAAGTTTTCCCTTATGTTTGAGTACACACAGGAAGGGTTTGCGCCCCTGGCTCGGAATAGAAAAAAGACCGATTTTGTCGACGCCTATACGGTTCTGAAAGGAGAAATCGCGTACTCTGTTTCGGATGCGGTTGAGCTTGCCTTCTCCGTGACCACAGTGACGCTGCGCGACACAGAGGGTTTCATTATCTATGACGCCGCCACATACGAACCGCAGTGGGCATACGCCTGCGCCATGGAAGCCCGGGTACGATTCTAGCAGCTTGATTACACTAAAGACACAGATAAAAACCGCGGAGAACGCTGAGATCGCAGAGGAAGAATGAAGAAACAAATGATAAAAAAACCCGTTCCCGCCTTACATGTACTGTTTTCTCCTATTCTCTGCGTCCTTCGTGTCGCAATGCGGTTAGAATTCTTTTCTTATGATTTAGTGTAATCAAGATACTAGCAGCTTGCCGGATTCAAAACGCCCTAAAGGGCGGGGTATGGACCCGCTTGCGAATCACGGTTACAAAAAATCTCCCTGAACCATTCCCAGGTAAGAGGGTTTTGAACAGGCTCTCATACTATCGCGGCCTGTTTTGCTTCCACACCCTGAAGGTACGCGCGTAGGCGCAGCCGGGGGGCAGATACCGGTGAAACAGGGCGCGGAAAAGGTTCACTTTCTGGCAGTCCCGGCATTCCCGAAAACGATTTTCGTAGACCATGCACAGGCGGGAATTTTCATCAAGATATTCACAGGGGCTTAAAAGGTCAACGGCTACCTCGCCCACACGGGAAACAGACCGCTCATAACAGCACAGGCCGCAGCGGCGGCACAGAGCGTCCCAGTCTTTCCGGTGCTTTCTATATTCCGCTAAAACGCGGATGACTGTCTCTACCATAGGCTATCCGGCGAAAGCGGCTCTCCGGTTAAAATTCCAGCGGAGCGAAGTACCCCGCTTCGTCACGGCCCGAACGGCGCACAAGATTAACTTCGACTTCCACGGGAATATAGGCCCGGCCAAAATCCGTCGGCTGGGACGAGCGGTAGCTCAAAAGGTAGCTGCCGTCCTTCTGCTTCGCGAGGTCCCGGGCCAGATTTCCCAGAGCGCCGGCGTTATAATACCCGTAGACCCTGCCTCCGGTTTCTTTGGCAAGAAAATCAAGCTCCTCACCCGAAGAGGGCGGCTGAATATACACGGGATAAAACACGATGGAGTTGTTCCGCATATAGTCCAGGGTTTCCTGCAGTCCGTATGACTTAAAAGCGCCCGGCCCCAGATTTCCGTCGGTAATAAAAATCACGGCCTTCCTGTTTCGGGAAGAAAGCAGCTCCGTTACCCCAAGGCGCACTCCCAAATCAAAGGCCCAGGCCGGCTCATAATTTTCTTTTTTGTCCACAGCGGCGTTTACCATAAACTCCCGTGAATCGCCCGGCCGCGATACAATGGCGGGAGTCGGTCCCGGCGACACGACTCTGAACGCGGCAAAATCCGAAAGCTTTTCCGCCACGTCCCGGACGATTCTTTCCGTAAGCGCCTGAGCGTCCGCCATTCCCGCGGAGCGGCCCACAATAAGGGCAAGGTCCAGGGTTTCCGACCGGTACGAGGCAAAAGGCATTTCGGCCGCGCCCACCGCCAGCCTCCTCTCGGTTACGATAAAGTTCTGCGCGCTAAGACCCACAACAGGCTCGCCCATGCGGTTTGACACATGCACATCCACCAGCACATCGGGGTGTTCCGCCGCGGTAATCCGCTTTATCATGGCGGTCAACCCCGAAGAGATACCCGTCAGCTCCGACAATACATGAATAGTCCCCGTATCAAAATCCGCCGCGACAATGTTTCCGTTCGCATCCTCATCCGCGGCAAGAACCCGCTTTGCCTGGCCGCCAAAATCCGAAAGCAGCGCAAGTTCCCCGCTTTCCGCATTATAAGAAAAAAGTCTCTGCGTATCCGAAATAAGAAAGTTCCCGTTTTCAAGAACCCGTATTCCTTCGGGAGAGGAAAGCCGTCCGGCGAGCAGCGTTCTTATGTAATTTCCGCTGGGGTCAAACACGGCAATGTGTTTACGCAGGCTGTCGGCCACATAGACATACTCGTTGTGAAAAGCTATGCCCGTAGGCGCGAGAAAACCCGGATAAAAATCATTCTTTTGTCCGAAACTCGTAACAAACTCCCCGTCTCTGTTGAACTTAACCACCCTGCGGTTCCCCCAGTCGGACACATACAGGCTGCCCTCAGGGTCAAGGGCAAGGTACTGCGGCCCCAGAAGCTGCCCCTCGCCCCGGCCCTTTCCGCCCAGAACCGAGATAACGCTTCCGGACGCGCTGCATTTTGTCACCCTGTCGCCGCGAAACTCACTGACATACAAAGTCCCGTCATCCGCCTCGACAAGATCAAAAGGATGATCAAAACCCGCAAGCCCCCCGCGCAGCCTTTGCCTGACAATTCCGTTTAAGTCGATACGGACAATTTCGTTTGTCAGGTAGCTCACCACAAAAACAGAACCGTCCCCGCGGGCGTGAACAGTCACAGGCCGCCGGAAAATCGTCTGTTCGCCGGCCGTCCCCTGTATGTCTCCGGCCAAAACCCATTTTTCGCCGCCCTGAAGTTCCCGTACAATGCCCTGGCGGGTTTCCAGAATTTCAATAAAACTTTCCAGCAGCGCAGAACCGCCGGTCGACGCGGCTGCGGTTTTCCATTCCGCCAGGGCCGCATCGGTAAAACCCGCAAGATAGTAGGCCCGTCCCAGCCAGGACCGGGTCGCGGCCGCGGCGGGCTTGAAAGACAGCGACCGCTGAAACGAAAGAATCGCTTCATTGTAAAACGCGTTATGAAAGGCCCGCACCCCGGAACGGAATTCCTCGTCGGCCCGAACCTGGTCAAAGTCAAGGGCGCCGCCTGAATCCTGATTCCCCGCGCCCTGGTCCTGGGAAAAAACCGGCGCAAGAGCGGCGCATACAAGAATGAGGCATACCGGAAAAAATTTCCTCATTTTTCCATGGCCTCCACAACAGTCCGCAAATGGGCGAGAATTTCCTTGTTTCGGGGGGAGTATTCCAGCGCCTTGCGCAGAAACATTCTCGCGTCCTTAAAGGCCCCTATCCTGTAATGAACCCAGCCAAGGGAATCCAGATACGCGGGACTCCGGGGATTCTTCTCCACGGCGCGTTCGCAGTATTTCAACGCCGTTCCCAGCCTTTTATTCTGTTCAGCCAGAATAAAACCCAAAGAGTTCAGCGCGTTCGCGTTGTCATCCTCCAGTTCCAGAGCCTTCTCCAGAAAAGCAACGCTTTCATCCGCTTTCTTCTGTAAAAAAAGCGAATAGGCCAGAGCGCTGTACACCTTTGCCGACTCAAAACCATTCTCAAGAAGTTTGCGGAACTCGAATTCCGCGAGGCGGTAGCGCCTGGTAATCGCGTAGATGACGCCCAGAAGCATTCTGCCCTGATACAGATGAATAATCCCCGCCCCGGAAGCGATAACCTGCTCAAGATACAGAAGAGCCTCGTCGTATTTTTCAAGGTGAGTATAACACAGCCCCAGGTAGTAGGAAAGTTCGGGGTACTCCCCGGAACCGGCCTCAAGCTCAAGAAATTCCCTCAGGGCCGCTTCGTAGCGCTTGTTCCTGAAGAGGCGAACCCCTTCTGTAAAAGACGCTTCGCTTTTCATTCCAGTCCTTCAATTCCTATACAAAACGCGCGCCGTGATACCGCGCGTTCTCCCTGTGGCTTACCGGCTGTAGCAGCACAGGAGAGATGGAAACCTTGTTCTGCATGACCGCCTCCCAATCGCTGTCCGCCTCCCGGTCTGTCTCCGGCGGAGGCCCGTGAAGAAAGCAGTAGGTGTTGCCATCCGGAAGACAAAACTCCTCCAGTTTATCGTGATAGCGGCGGCGCGAAGGGCGGGTAATCGCCGCGCCTTCATAGGCTTCAAGATTCGGGGCGTTGATGTTGACAAAATGGCGCTCGTCCCACAAATCCGCGAACTGCCCCATATTGCGGGCCACAAAACGGGCGAGAGGTTCAAAGCGAAAGGGAGGCGCCGCCGCGTTCAGTGATACCGCCAGAGCGGGAACGCCCATCAGCGCGGCCTGCCGGGCCGCCGCCGCGGTTCCCGAATACACAAGATCGGTACCGATATTCGGCCCTATGTTTATACCTGAAACAACTATATCCGGCCTGAAGGGCAAAGCGCCCAAAAGGACCAGAAGGACACAGTCCGCGGGCGATCCCGAGCACGCGTACATCTTCTCGCCTACTTTTTTTTTCATAACCGGCGTCCCGAGGGTAATACGGTGGGATGTGCCCGAGCGTTCTCCGTCGGGAGCAAAAACCCACACCTCGTGCTCCTCCTCCAGAACCGCCTTCAGAGTGAGCAGCCCCTGACTGGCTATTCCGTCATCGTTTGTCAGTACAACGCGCATACACTGCCGGCCGCCCTAAAGCAGCTTAACTCCTTCGGATGCTTCGCAGACAAAAGTAATTGCCTTGAAGCCGAAAATCCTCTCGTATTCTTCCAGCCTCTTTTCGTATTCGGGAATGGCGTCCTCCCGAATCATGGTGAGCGTACATCTTCCAAAACCGGACCCGGTAAGCCGCGCGCCGTACACGCCTTCGGTTTCGACAGAACGTTTTACCAGCCAGTCGATTTCCGGGCAGGATACCTCCAGCAGATCCCTCAGGCTTTCATGAGACCTGCAAAGGATTTTCCCCAAAGCGGCGGGATTCTCGCGGGCGCGTAGAATTTCTTCGGCCTCTTTTATGCGGGTGTTCTCTTCAACAACATGCAGACACCGGCGGCGCAGGATTTCCGGCAAAACGCCTATACTTTCGCGAATATCCTTGGGCGCATAATCCCGCAGCGTGGCCCCCGGCCTGCGCTGTCCAAGCAATTCAAGGCTTTTCTGGTAATCCTCCCTCTGCTGGGCAAAATCATCGGCGACCAGCCGGGGCACCTGCGAATCAGTGATGAGGAACTTTACATCCTTCATTTCAAAAGGAACATAACGGTATTCCAGATAATGCGTATCAAGAAGAAGGGCCTCTTTTGCCCGGCACAAACACGAAGCGAAAGTTTCAATAGCGCCTGTTTCTGTTTCCATAAACTTGTTTTCCGCCTGAAGGGCAAAATCAATGAGTTTTCTCTCGGAAATCGAAATACCCAGAAGGTTTTTAATACCAAAGGCAGCGGCAACGGTCAGCGCGGCGGAAGACCCAAGGCCGATGCCCGCCGGAACATCCCCTGTCAGGGTTATATCAAGCCCCCTCATGCCGTACCCCGCCCCTATAAAGGCGTTTATGACCCCTTTCAGGTAGTTTGCCCAGCGGTCTTCCCGTTTGTATTTAATATTCGCTATGCTGGTACGCTTTCTTTCGTTGTAATCCGCGGCGTAAAACCGCAGAGAATTATCCTTACGCTGGGATACCGCAAACGCCATACCCCGGTTCAGCGCAAAAGGCAGGGCAAAACCGCCCGTATACTCAGTATGCTCGCCCAGAATATGGGCTATTCCCGGAGCAACCGCTATAATTTGGGGGGGGGGACCGTATTCTTCCTTATGAACAGAGGCAACATTTTTCATACCCGCGCCCCTCCCGCATAGTTTTAGTCATGTTCATATACTACAGGAAAAATGAAAAGTATTCAATGAAAATCGTTGAAAATCATCAGCAATAGGCTCAACTTTTCTTTTTTGGCCGTTTTAAGGACAGCGCTACTGCAGCAGCTCAGAATCGGTGCAATTCTTGGTTTAGGCCCATGGCAAGCGTAAAACCGAAGCGCGCAAGGCCCCTATCCGCGTTTTTTGCCATAAATACCCATAGTTGCCGGCCCCTGAAAGGGGCTGAGGGCCCCTCTTGCGAATGAAGAACCGCGGAGCAGCGCTCTAAGAGCCTGTTTAATATCTTGCCCCCCCCCAGACTGTCCGAAAACTTGCACAAAAGGCGTCAATTTTTCGCGGTAGCATCGCTTTCAGCGGGCCTGTAACATTTTGACGGTAAATTCCTTTTAATTGAGCCGGTTCCAAAATGAAAACCGTAATCATTCGTGCGCATTTTTTGCGGCAAAGCCGCAAAAAACCGGGCTTTTCGGGGGTTCCGCCGCTGGCGCGGCCGCTTCGCGCCCCTACAATCCCTTGCGCCCCACGGGCTTCAAAGAATGGTTTCATTTTGGAACCGGCTCATTTATTGAGTACGCTTTGCCCTGTTTGAGATACAGAAACCGCACATCCTTGCCAAGAATAAAGAACTGCCGCAATCAATAACGGCGAATATGATTTACGTGAAAGAAGAACATCCGCTCGACTATAGGGTGCACCCACGACTATAGGGAAATGTTCGATTTTATGGGTCAAGTTTAGGTTTATAGGGGCGGGGGATTGTGGCTGATGAGGCATTGATTGTCTATGCAGGGGCTCTCCTTGTGCGAAGATGACCGGCGCTTCCCGAGCCTGTTGCATCTATCGCCGCAGTACGCTCTCGTTGATACCCAAATCTGCCACTCACTATCCGGCCTGTAATGAGGAACCGCTTTTATCGTTCATGGGCGGACAATCGGGAGAAACCCATAAGCCGAAAGGACGGCATTCAGCAGGGTTTTGGAATTATAGTATTATTTTGACATTGGGTTGTACCTGTGCCATACTTGTCTCCATGGACGAATCCTGGAATGAATCCCGTGTCAAAGGACTCCAGGCTGAAATTGCCGATTTGGAACAGGTCCTGGCTGATAAAAAACGGCAGCTTCAGGAGATCCAAGCGGCCCCAGGGCCGACAGCCCTTTCGACATATGGCTTGCCGCTCCGGCAGGGTTCAATGTTCTCTGAAACCCAAGGCGTCAATAACCGTGCCTCCCCAGAAGAAAAGATTGCCCTGTTCCGTTCCTTGTTTCGGGGGCGGGAAGATGTCTACGCCAAACGTTTTGAGAGTAAAAAGAGCGGAAAGTCCGGCTATCAGCCGGTCTGCCGGAACGAATGGGTTCGGGGCATATGCGGAAAACCAAAAGCAAGCTGCGGCTCCTGCGCCAACCGGGCATTTGAGCCGATTACCGATGCCGTCATACGAAACCATCTTGCCGGGTTTATCCCGGCGTTTTATGAGGGCGGCTCCCCGGCACCTTTTGTTATGGGGGTCTATCCCTTATTGTCAGATGAGACCTGTTATTTCCTGGCGGTAGACTTTGACAAGTTGACATGGCAGGAAGATGTAAAAGCCTTCATGGAAACCTGCCGGGCCGAAGATGTTCCAGCGAGCCTTGAACGATCCCGGTCAGGAAACGGCGCCCATGTGTGGATATTCTTTGAAAAGCCGGTCCCGGCTGTCAAGGCCCGAAAGCTCGGCTCCCTGCTTATGACCCGGACGCTGGACCGGCGGCCTGAGATCGGCCTCGATTCGTTTGACCGGTTTTTCCCTAACCAGGATACCCTGCCCAGGGGAGGTTTCGGCAATCTTATCGCACTGCCCCTGCAAAAAACAGCGCGGGAAAAGAATCACAGTGTTTTTCTGGACGACAATTTCGCTCCCTACCCCGATCAATGGGCTTACCTCGCGTCCGTAGAAAAAATCAACGAAGATAAACTTGATTCCATGATCAAGGCGGCGGTGGAGCGGCACGAATTGCTTCCCGTTGCCTGGCATTCGGAGACCGCCTTTAATCAGCTAGAAATGGAAGATCTGGCCAAACCCTGGCTAAAGCCACAGCAGGGAAACCCCGCAGACCTGCCGGTTATTACAGAACCGCTCCCTTCGATCGTTGAAGTCGTTGTTTCCGATCAAATTTATATTAACCATACCGGACTGCCGCCCATTCTGCGAAACAGAATACTCAGACTGGCATCCTTTTCCAATCCTGAATTTTACCGGGCCCAGGCCATGCGCCTGCCCACATGGAACAAGCCCCGGATACTTTACTGTTATGA
>JAISQU010000030.1 GCA_031274005.1 Spirochaetales bacterium | reverse complement strand
TGGGGCGCAATGGGATTGAAGGGGCGCGAAGCGGCCGCGCCAGCGGCGGAACCCCCGGAAAGCCCGGTTTTTGCGAAGCAAAAATGCGCGCGAATGATTAGGGTTTTCATTTTGGAACCAGCTCAAATAATAGAGCGGGCAGTACGCAGCCTCTGCTATTTCACGAATCTCACGATTTTTCTCTTTCCAGAGCGCGGAAATCCTGATATTCTTAATATGAATGCGTGTTTTATTTATCGGCGATATAATCGGGAAGGCCGGGGTTTTCTGCGTCAAGTCGGCTTTAAACGGTATCAAAAAAGAGCGAAACATCGATTTTGTCATAGCCAACGCGGACGGCGTTACGGGCGGTTTCGGGCTGGGGAAAAACCATTCGGCTTACCTGCGCAAGCTGGGGGTCGAGGTTCTGACGGGCGGGGAATGCATTTACTACAAAAAAGATATGGCTGCCCATATAGGTCTCGCGCCCTACATTCTGCGGCCCGCGAATTATCCCCACGGAAATCCGGGACGGGGCTGGCGTGTATACCATGCGGGCGAGAAAAAAATCGCGGTTATTTGCCTTCTGGGGCAATCCGGCTACAGCCGCGTGCATTTGAGTAACCCGTATACTTTTTTGCCGGAAATCGTTTCGCGTATCAGGCAGGACACGCAGACGATTATTCTTGATTACCACGCCTGCACGACGGCGGAAAAATACGCCATGTTTTATGCCGCGGACGGCCTTGTGTCGGCTGTGGCGGGAACCCACGGCAAGGTTCTTACCGCGGACGCTCAGGTTTTCCCCCGTGGGACGGCCGCGATTTGCGGCTGCGGCAGGACGGGCAGCCTGAACAGTGTCGGGGGGCTTGATAAAGAAGTAGAAATCCGCAAATTTCTTACGCAGATCCCTGAGCGTTCAAAGGACGCCTGGGACACCCTGGAACTTCAGGGTGTTATTTTCGATATCAATGATGACGGGAGGGCGGCCGGCATAGAAACCCTGCGCCATCCCGTTACGGAGCTTCCTCATGACAGAGACAGGCAAAGTAACGAAGATTGACGGCGTTTTTGTAACCCTGCGGTGTAAACCCGGCCCGGTCTGTCATGGCTGCGGCGCCGAAAGCTGTTTGGCGGGCAGAGAAGTGACGGCCCGCAATCCCCGGAATATTCCTCTTGCGCCGGGAGACTATGTGGAAATATCCGCGCCGCCTGCTGCTGCCCTGCGTTCAGCTCTGCGGGTTTTCGGTTTACCTGTTCTGGGTTTTGCCCTTTTTTACGCCGGCGCGGGCTGCGTTTTTGGCGGGACGGAAAAAATCTGGGCGCTGGCGGGCTTTGCAGGCCTTATTCTGTCCGCTGCGGCTCTGGCTTTTTTCGGCGGGCGGGACCGGGCCTTTCCCGAGGTCTTAAGCGCCGTACAGGCCGCGGCAGAAGAGCCTGCAGCGCGGAACTGAAATCACCGCAGGCGATCTTGGGTTATCCATTGGCTTCTTTGGCAAGACGGCAGAGGGTAGGCGCTATATCGTGAAGGCTAAGCTGTTTCTGGACAAAACCGTTCTCGAAGGCGACCCGGGGCATTCCGTAAACGATGCTGCTTGCCTCGTCCTGGCCCAGAGTAACGCCTCCCGCGCGCTGTATCGCTCCGATCTGCTGAGCGCCGTCTTTACCCATTCCCGTCATGATAACGGCCATCGAACGGCCCCCGAAATTTTTGGCTACGGATTCAAAAAGAACATCCGCGGAGGGGCGGTGCCCGTTTACAGGATCCTGCTCCACAAGATGGGTTATAATTGCCAGAGGCTTTTTTTCGACAATCAGATGCCGGCTGCCTCCGGGGGCAATCAGTATTCTTCCCGGTTTGACGATGTCTCCCTCCTCCGCTTCCTTGACTTCCTGGGGGCAGACACGGTCGAGGCTTTTCGCAAATTCGTTGGTAAAGCCCGCGGGCATGTGCTGCACCACAACCGTTGGAATTTTGTAGTCCGGGGCAAGAGCGGCAAAGACTTCCCGCAGCGCGTTGGGACCTCCGGTGGAAATGCCTATGGCCACAATATCGATGGGGCCTTTCGCGTGAATGGGCCCCGCGTGGTCATCTTTTTTTTCTTCGGCGCGGGGAGCCGCATGCGCAAGGCCTGGAGAAACCGGGGGGTGAGTATCCGGGGCTGATTTACGCGCGATTGCGCTGGCCGCCAGCATTCCCCTGTGCAGGCCGCCGTAAGAATGAATCATCCCTATAAGGGAGTGGGTGACCGTATGAAGGTCTTCCTGGGCGGAACCGGACGGTTTCATGATAAAATCCGAAGCGCCCAGGGAGAGGGCGTCCATTGTAACCGCAGCGCTTCGGCTGGCAAGCGAGGACAGAATAATAACCGGCGTTGTAATACCGAGCCGTTTACGTTCTTTCAGGAAAGTAATACCGTCCATCTCCGGCATTTCAAGGTCGAGAATGATAATATCCGGCTTTAAACCGGGAAGTTTATCCAGGGCAAAACGGCCGTTCATGGCCTTACCCGCGACCCTCAGGGTAGGGTCGCCTTCGACGATTCTTCCGATAAGATTCCGCATAAGAGCGGAGTCATCCACAATAAGTACGCTGATAGGTTCTTGTTCCACTTTTTTTTCTCCCGAAAACCACTTCTCTATACAAATTTTTTATAAATACAGGCCCATTCGGTCTTCAGGAATTCGAATTTCGTATCCATTCCGAAAAGCGATTCAGAATGACCGATAAATAAATAAGAATGACTGCTCATGGCGTCCCAAAATCTGTCCACGGCAGCTTTCTGGGCCACTTCATCAAAGTAAATCAACACATTCCGGCAAAACACTATATCCAGATTCCGCAGACCGCTGTCGTTTTTCATATTATGATAATCGAACCGTATGAGGTTCTTAATCTGATCCTTGACCTGATACCCGCTGCCTTTTTTCTCAAAAAAACGCGTCAAATACTGGGGTGAGATGCCCTGTATCCGCGTTTCGGGATAAAACCCTTCTTTCCCCGTCATAAGAGATTTCAGGCTTATATCGGACGCCACTATTTTAAAAGTCGTCCCGGCAGGGAGAATGTCCTGCAAAATCATCGCGATGGTGTAAGGCTCTTCCCCTGTGGAACAGCCCGCGCTCCACAGGCGGATTTCCTTGTCGCCGCGGGAAGCCTTGTGCTTTAAAAGATCCGGTATAACATAGTTTGTAAGGGTGTCAAAATGCGCCGTATTCCGGAAGAACCGGGTCAGGTTTGTCGTCACCGCGTCAAGCAGCGTCCTGAGTTCTTCATTATCCTTTAGTATGATGTTATAGTAATCCCCCACCTTGACCAGCGACGCCAGCTTAACCCTTTCCCGCAGACGGCTTTCAAGAATAGTACGGTTAGTCTCGGAAAAGGTTATACCGCTTTCCTTGTAAATCAGAGACCGAAATTTTTCGAAGTCCGCATCGTTTAAAAAGTCTGACATTATATTAAGTGTATTCTTTTCAAAATGGAGTGTCAAGAAGATAAAAAGACTAAAACCGGATTTTATTACAAGGCCTGAACACCGCCCCGGGAGTGTATATGTGCGGCGATTTTCGAATCTTCCTGCTTGATATGCTCCACGAGCCAGTGAACGATGACGGAGTTGACCTTCTCAAGCAGCTCTTCCGAGGAGCCGCCGGTTTTGTATTGGGCAATCAGGCCGGCGACAGTTTCTTTGAACCCGTCATGGAGTTTTTTGTGTTCTGTATACGCGGGGTAGTTATGCGCGAGTTGTAAATTCTCTTCATCGGTAAAATGCCGTACAGTATACGCGGCCAAAAAATCCAGGGTTTCGCCGAGCATGCCGGCCCCCTGCCCGTTCAAACATGCCGCCGCCAGATTGCTGGTCAGCCGGAAAAGCTGTTTGTGCTGGGAATCAATTTCCCTGTTTCCGGTTGCAAGGTCGGGGCTCCAGGCAATTCCGTACTTCCATGCCTCAAAATCACCGGGCGCCGCTTCTCCGTATTTGATAAGTTTGACTCCCGCCGGGTTTTTCGTTGGCAGATACATGCGGAGTTTTGCCAGCACATCCTCAAAGTCCAGAGGTTTACCCACATGGTCGTTCATTCCTGATGTCAGGGCTTTTTCTATGTCTTCCCGGAATACATTCGCCGTCATGGCGACAATGGGAATCGCCTGAGCCCCCGGTATATCAAGGGCGCGGATGCGGCGGGTGGCTTCATACCCGTCCATCTCGGGCATTTGGACATCCATAAAAATCATATCGTATTCATCGGGGGCCTGGCTGAACATACGCACCGCTTCGGCGCCGTTCTCCGCGCATTCGATGGACAGCGCTGTCGGCTCAAGAAGGGCAAGGACAATTTCCCTGTTGATTTCAACATCCTCAGCCAGAAGAACACGGTATCCCGCGAAGTTGTCAATTTCTCCGTCCTGCGTTTTTTGCAGTGTGGCGGGATCGGGCACTCCCAGGCATGTATTGATAAGGTCGGCAATATCGGAGGGAAACAGCGGTTTCGGCAGAAAATTATCCACTCCGGCGCTTTTGGCCTGGTCTTCGATGTCGCCCCATTCCGCGGCGGATATCATGGTGACAACAGAATTTTCCCCGTTGTTTTCCCTGATGCGGCTGGAAAGCTCAAGGCCGTTCATGCCGGGCATCTTCCAGTCAATAAAATAAATATCGTAACGTCCGTTTTTTCCAATAAGCGCAAGGGCTTCTTCGCCGCTTCCGGCAACATCGCATGTGATGCCAAAACGCTGCGCAATGTCGAAAAAATACGACCGGATTTCCGGCTCATCGTCCACAGCCAGAACCCGTACATTATTCCAGTTCACCCCGGGGTTCAAAAGCGAGCGGCGTTCTTCTGTCCCGCGCTGCATCCGAACGGTAAAACAGAAAACGGACCCTTTGCCCGGCTCCGACTCAACCCAGATGTTTCCACCCATCATTTCGACAATCCGTTTGGAGATTGCCAGCCCCAGTCCGGTTCCGCCGAATTTCCGGGTAGTGCTGCTTTCTGCCTGTTCGAAAGATCTAAAAAGCCGGGCCCTCTGCTGCGGGCTTATGCCGATGCCGGTATCGCTTACCTCTATTTGAACCGTAAACACTCCGCCCGCGTCTTCTATATGGGTGGCGTTGAGGCGTATGGTTCCCCCTTCGGGGGTAAACTTTACCGCGTTGGACAGAAGGTTAGCGATTACCTGGGCCAGCCTCTGATCATCCCCGATAAGGACATGGGGGATCTTTTTGTCTATAGTCACATAAATGGTTTGTTTGCGCTGGTCCACCCGGAAGTTGATGACATTCACGACCTTCTGAAGCATCTTCTCGAAGACGAAGCTGACGGATGAGAGCTCCAGTTTGTTCGCCTCGATTTTGGACATGTCCAGAATATCGTTGATGACTCCCAGGAGGTGGGTAGAGGCGTCCTCAATCTTCTCAAAGGCGTAGTCTTTTTTGTCCGCGTCTTTCGCGGATTTGCCTATGGCGGTCATTCCGATAATGGCGTTCATGGGGGTACGCATCTCGTGACTCATATTGGACAGAAAATCGCCCTTGGCCTTGCTTGCCTGAAGCGCCTGATCCAGAGCCTCTATCCGCTCTTTTTCTATAAGTTCCCGTGTCACCGCGCCGGCGACGGCGCTGCTTACCGTTCCGGCCAATTGAACATCGCTTTCGTTCCATACCCGCGGGGCAGACTCCTCCACACTGAGCAGCCCCCAAAAATCTCCGTTTACATAAAGAGGCGCCCAGATAAAGGATCTGATGCCCATAGCTTCAAAGATTTTGTACCGTCCGTCCGCGTCGGTGTCAATGTTATTGCAGCAGAGCGTGGGGACATAGCCTTGTTCGGGTATATAGCGGGGAAAACACTCGCAGATAATATCCTGAAACCCTGTTGTTGAGGGATCCGGCTTCCATTCGGAAGAAGTGAACCAGGTGTATACCGGATAAATTTCGTCTGTTTGCCTGTCCTCCGCCATGACCAGTACCCGCGTTACTTTCAGAAATTCTCCCATCTGCCGGAGGGCTTTTTGGATGAGGATAGGCATGGCGTCTTTTGAAATGAAGCTTTGGGAAATATCCGACATGAGCTGCTGCTGCCTCAGCCGGTAGCCAAGCATAATTTCGTTATTGTTGCGTATTATCGTGTTGGCCAGGAGCAGGCTGCCGGAACGGAGGATGCTGATGTCGTCTTCGGAAAAAACCCGTTCCGTGTGGCAGTCGTCAAAGCTGACAAAACCCCAGAACTTTTCCTGTAAAAAGATGGGGATTACCAAAATAGACCGGATGCCGAACGGAGACAGAACCTTCTGTTCTTCCGCGGAAAGCCGGCTGACGGGGCCGTTTACACACTGGCCGAGGAGGAATTGACCCTCCCACACAGGAATACTGCCGATATAGGAATACCCTGCTTCCGCCAGACGGGATGCGCCGTTCATCCGCTCCGGGTTGAGCCATTTGTATTCCTGCATGTAAAAGAGCTCCCCGTTAGTTATTCGGTTCTTCCAGATATACATGCGGTCGGCGTCTACACAGCGGGCCATGGCCTCCATGGCCGCGAGCAGGGTTGTTTCAAGATGTTCCGATTCCGATGCGAGAAGCATCTCCGCGACCCCGTTGACTACCTGCAGCAGCTTGTCACGGTAGGAGAGAGCGTTCCCGGCGGCGGCGGCTTTTTGTTTTTCTATGGTGTATATCCGGTTCTGAAAAACGATAATCGAGCCTATACACAATCCCACCACCACAAAGGTCTGGACATGATCCAGATAGCGGTTGGAATCGCCTATGTCCGCGATGAACCGGGAGAAAAAAGGCAGGGTCCCAAGATAATAACAGGAAATGGCCAGGCCGATATGGATGACGAGGAAAACCGTGCGGCTTTTTCCCTGCAGCAGCAGAAACACTATGACTATGCTGAGTACGAAATACCCCGGCATGGCGCTTTCTATGCCTCCGAGGGCGAAATAGCCCAGCGGAAACAGAATGTCACAAAGCGCAATAACCAAAAACCACCGGCAAGCCGTGTACAGGCGGAAATGGTTGGCTATATACATAACGGCCGTGATACAAAAGTTGATGGCCAATAACACTAAAACAAGAAAAAAATGGGTTCCAAAAATGAAGCGGGAAAGCATAGTTATAAAAGCCGCCCCCATGCCGACCAGATAAATCATGTTTGATATTCTGGCTTCAAGGGGGAGTTCTTCCGAATAAATATACTTTCGTATAAATGATTGCAGGTTCTGCATTTTACCCTAAGGGAAATTATAGCGCATATTCGGTTTTTATGAAATAGCTTTCTCGATAAACTCCGGGATCCGATTCCAAAATAAAAACTGTAATTATTCGTGCGCATTTTTTGCGGCTTCACCGCAAAAAACCGGGCTTTTCGGGGGTTCCGCCGCTGGCGCGGCCACTTCGCGCCCCTTCAATCCCATTGCGCCCCACGGACGCGGCAAGGCTTTTCAGCCGCAGCAGATCCCGGCGCGTAAAATGCTCCCACTCCATGGGGAACAAACTGTTGTTGTGGAAGAGGGGTTCTTCCGCCAGGGGATAGCGGCACAGGCCGGCGCTTTTTTCCCACAGGGCGCTTCCGGGTACGGGAGAAAACTCCGCCAGCCGTATGCGTATGTCTTTGCTGCCGGCCTGAGGGCAGCTTTCACGCACACTGTGAATAGACTCTTCAACTTCTTCCGCCCTTTGGCCGGGAAGCCCCGCGAGTATGTACACAGAAAGCGAGCCGGCGGGGAAGCCTGCTGCGCGCAGCGCGCGCAGGGAATCGGGAAAACTTTCGGGATTGAACTTTGCGCCTGAGGGGGTATGCTCTTTGTGGAAGCCGGGCGAAGAACTTTCAAAACCCATTCTGATTTCCTGAAAACCCGCCCGCCTCATTAAATTGGCGGTCCGGCTGTCCAGACTCTGAATGTGCACCGCGTTGGGAAGATAAAACCGGGGGCCGTCCGCCGCGTCCGCCGGGCCGAAACGCTCCGTAACCCTTTCCAGAAAAGGCAGAAAAACCTCTTCTTTGGCCGCGAGAAGGGCGTCATCGTAAAAAGCGAAGTTTCGGATGCCGGCGTCCATAAAGGCGGTAAACGCCTGAAAAGCGGCTTCCGCGCTGCCCGCCCTGAAACGGGGGGAAAGCAGGTGCGAGGCGCAGTAGTCGCAGCGAAAGGGACAGCCCGTGTTAAGGCGCAGAACCCCCGCGTCTTTCCAGGCCGAGGCGGCGGCGGGCGGAAACTCCGGATACTCCCCCGGCGGAACAGGCAGGCCCAAACGTTCAAGAACCGCGGCCAGTTCCCCGCCGCCGCCGGATACCACGGCGTCCGCGCCGCTTGTCTTTTTACAGTGTTCCGGCATGAGAGAGGCGTATACGCCGCCCACAGCCACGGACGTGCCCGGAAACAGGGCGCGGCAGGTTTCCGCCGCTTCGGCGAGGCCCGGATACCAATAGGTCATTCCGCTTGTTATAAGAATAAGATCAGGCCGCCGCGGCGAAGCGCTCCGCGACGCCCGCAGGAGCCGTTCACGGAAGGACTCCCCTATAATGCCATAGCGGGCGAAATGCTTTGGCGGCGAGTCCTCCGGCGTCTTTTTCGCATACGCGCTTTTCAAAACAGGCGGAACCGGAAGCCTTTGCCGGAAAAATTTGCCCGTGCCGTCGGCCCTGCGTTTGGGCGGCCCCAAAAGGGCGGCGGAAGCCCTGTCCTCGTAATCAAGGGCGTCGACAAAAACCGTATCCCAGCCGCCGGCCTCAAGCCACGCCCCCGCGCGAAGAAGTCCGAAAGGTTTCAGGTATAAATCATACAAAGCAAAATCGTAAACAGGAGGATGTACAAGTACGGCGAGGGGCGGGGAAAACATAACACGCTAACTATAGAACCCCCGCGCCGCTTTTGGCAATCGGAATAATTCTAAACGAAAAAAAATTTAACCGCCCGCTTCCGTATGCTTTTTTCTGTATAAAGATAAAAGCCCCGGATTCTTGCGCGAATTTCTATTTTATGTTATAAATATGTGAAATGCAAAATTTCCGGGGGCTTGGGCGAACCAGGCTGAGATATTTCCTGCTGTGCGGAAATGACCGGTGAACCTGCTCCGGGTAATGCCGGCGAAGGGAAACGAGGAACACTCCCCCCTTCAAACTTACCTGGAACTATGCGTTTAAATTTCAGGAGGTTAAAATAAAAATGCTGAACCCGCAGTCTGTTTGGGAAGATATTGTAAAAATCAGGGAGCGCTCGCCTTTGGTGCATAATATCACCAACTTTGTGGTGATGAACACAACGGCGAACGCCCTTCTCGCCCTGGGGGCCTCGCCCGTGATGGCCCACGCCGAGGAGGAGGTTCGGGATATGGTGAGCCTCGCGGGGGCGCTTGTCGTCAACATAGGTACGCTCAACCCTCAGTGGGTGTCCGCTATGAAAAACGCCATGCTGAAGGCGCACGAAAAGAATATTCCCATTGTGCTCGACCCCGTGGGCGCGGGGGCGACGCCGTACCGCTCTCAGACGGTGAACGAACTTCTTCGCGAGGTTGCGCCGTCGGTTATCCGGGGCAACGCTTCGGAGATAAGTTCTCTCTTATCCTCAGGCGCAAAAACAAAAGGCGTGGATTCTACCATGTCTTCCGATTCGGCGGCGGACTGCGCCAAAACCCTCAGCGGGATGTATGCCTGCGTTGTGTCTCTAAGCGGCCAAACCGACTATATTGTCCGAAACGACGAACTCGAACTCGTGCGTAATGGTCATCCCATGATGCCGCGGGTAACGGGTTTGGGCTGTTCGGCCACTTGCCTTACCGCGGCCTTTGCGGCCGTGAATCCCGACTTCTTCGCGGCGGCTTCTCACGCCATGGCGGTTATGGGAATCGCGGGAGAAATCGCGGCCCGCGAGGCGCGGGGGCCCGGAAGTTTTCAGATGTATTTTCTGGACGCATTGTATAACATTTGCGAAGATGATATTAAAAACCTTTTAAGAACAGGAGGGGAATAAATAATATGAAAAAGTATCACAGGGTTTTAACAATAGCGACATCCGACTCCGGCGGCGGGGCCGGCGTACAGGCGGATCTGAAAACTTTTTCCGCTCTGGGCTGTTACGGTATGTCCGTATTCGCCGCCCTCACCGCCCAGAACACGAGCGCCGTTACGGGCATTTTCCCCATTCCCCCGGCTTTTATTGCCGAACAAATTGACGCCGTTATGACGGACATAGGCGTGGACGCCGTAAAAATCGGCATGGTCTATTCCGCGGAAATTATCGATATTGTGGCACAGCGGCTTGCGTACTACAAAGCGCCCAATATAGTTGTGGATCCTGTTATGGTCTCCAAAAGCGGTTCCCGGCTTCTGCAGGATGAGGCGGTGGAGGCGCTCAAGACAAAACTCTTGCCTTTGGCGGCCCTCATTACTCCCAATCTGCCGGAGGCCTCGGTACTTCTTGGCCGCCCTGTGGAAAAAGCGGAGGACATGGCGGCGGCCTGCGGCGGCCTCGCGAAACTGGGTTCCGCGGCGGTTTTGCTTAAGGGCGGCCACCTCGCGGGAGAAAAAAGCCCCGACCTGTTATACGCAAACGGAGGAAAACTTCAGCTTACCTTTGAGGACGGCAGGGTCGACACGCGCAATACGCACGGAACGGGCTGTACCCTCTCTTCCGCCATCGCCGCGGGACTCGCGAAAGGGCTTGACCTTGCCGCGGCGGTCAGGGCCGCAAAGGACTACATAAGCGCCGCCATCCGCGCGGGCGCCGCCTACGAGCTGGGAAAAGGCCACGGCCCGGTTCATCATTTTTACGCTTTCTGGGAGTAAAAAATATGAAATTTACGGATAAACTCTGGAAGAATATTACGCCCATTTACGAGGCTATTCTTGCTCATCCCTTTAACCGCGAACTGATAGAGGGAACGCTTTCTACCGGGCGTTTTTTGTTTTACATACAACAGGATTCCCTCTACCTTGTGGATTACTGCCGCGCGCTGACTCTTCTGGCGGGCCGTTGTCCTGATCCTCACATAATGGAAGATTTTATCTGCCTGGCTCAGGGGGTCATTGCCGGGGAGCGGGGTATGCAGGATGAGTTTTTTAAAATTTACGGAATCCAGACTCCTGCTCAGCAGCAGTGCCCCTCCTGTTTTATGTATACAAATTATCTTATCTCGACAGTAACCAGCAGAACTTACCCGCAGGCCGTAGCGGCTGTTCTTCCCTGTTTCTGGATTTACCGCGAAGTCGGCAGCCATATTTTTATGAACGCCGGAAAGGGGAACCCCTACAGAAAATGGATAGACACCTATTCCAGCGAAGAGTTTTCCGTGTCCGCCGACAAGGCCATAGAAATAACCAACGCCGTGGCGGCGGCTTTTCCCGCGCGCATGGGCCAGATGGAAGAAGCCTTTGAGACCGCCGCCCGTCTTGAATGGATGTTCTGGGACAGCGCCTACCGCGGGGAAAGCTGGCGGCCGTTTTTTATGAATGAGCAATGACGCGGAAGATAAAACTTCTGGTCATTGATTTTGCCGGAACACTCAGCCTTGAAACACTTCTGTTTGGTCAGGATGAAAATCTTGCCGCGGAGCTTGAGTGCAGCGGACTTGCCGCGCTTGGGGTCAGCCCCGGAATTTTTTGGAAAGAGCTTGTTCTTCCCGGCTGGGAGGAGGGAAGCCTCACGGCGCGGGGTTACACGGCTGTCCTTGCGGAACATCTTTGCGTGTTTGCACAAAACCGCGGGACACCCGCGCCGGAAGCCGTCATTCACGCGGCGGCCAGCAGCTTCGCGGAAAGCTATTTTACCCATTCTCCTGTAGAAAACGCCTGGAAAGAGACTCTTACCCGTCTTGCCGCCGCGCCCGGGGCGATTACCCTTATCGCAACCGATCACTACGCGGAGGCCACGGCCCACATCCGCGGCCTGCTTTCCGCCTGGAACATAAGCTCGCGCCCTCTTTTGTCGGCGGCGGAAACCGCAGTCCGGCCGACGCCCTTTATCATAGCCAACTCCGCCGATCTGGGCGCGCACAAGGCCGCCGCCGCTTTCTGGAAAACCGTTAAAGCGTCGCTGGAAAAGTCTTTCTGCCGCGGCGGCTGTTTTCAGGAAATTTTTAGCGCAATTTATATTGTTGATGATTTTGGCTTCAACGAAAACGCGGCCGACGCCTACGGCGGACAGGAAAAAGCCCTCCGCCGGCGGGAAAAAACCGCCGCTCGCGTAAAAGATGTTCTTGGCCCTGAGCCGGAAGTATTTTCTTTTTTTCTCGAAGGGCGGGCGCGGGCCGCGGGCGGAAAAATCCTGCGGGAAACTTACAACGCCATGGTCTGCCGGGCCTCGGAATTTCTCGCGCCCTGTTCCGCCTCATAGCGCCGTGGGTGCAGCGCCTTTTGGTAAATTAGCCCGCCGCACGTTCTCCTCGCTTGAACCCACATAGCTTGAAAAAACTTTTCCTACGTCAAGTTTTAAAAGAGGTAATTGCCACATCCCCGCTATCGCCTTTGCCGTTAAACTCTTGCCGCAGCCCGGAATACCCAGAAGAAGGATGCCCCGCGGTTCGGAAAGCCCAAACTCCCGCGCTTTGGGGGTAAAAGCCTTGCCCCGCTTTACAAGCCAGGTCTTTAATTCGTCAAGCCCGCCGACTTCTTTCATTTTTTCATTCGCGTGGTAGTATTCAAGAACGCCCGACTTCCTGATAATCTGCTCTTTTTCCGATAAGACAATACCAATATCAAACTGCCCTTTCTGAACTAAACTTTTGGCAAAAACATTTTCCGCTTCCTCCGCCGTAAGCCCCAGAGCCGCCTCGACAATCTTATCCAGCTTCTCCGGAGCCTGAAGAACATCCAGTTTTTCCGCCCCGTCAAGGCTTGCTGTAATCTTTTTGACAATAGCGCAAAGCTCCTGTTTGTCCGGAAGCTGGTAGTCGATAACGGCTATCTCTTTTTCAAGCTCCGTGGGCACTTTTAAAACCGGGGAAAGAAAAATAATATTCTTGCGGGTTATCTTTAAAGCGTGGGCAACATCCCGCAGTTTGCGCACAACAACAGGATCGTTAAGATAATGATGATAATCGCGCAGAACAAAAAGAGCGTTCGCGTCACTTTGCAGGATGTATTCCAAGACCTTTATCGGGTCTTTTAATTCGGTAATAAATGAGCCGTCCTGCAGTTCAAGACCGTTTGTGATCGTCCACGTAAAAAGCTGCTTCCTGCGGGCGTCCGTCATGCCGCGCAGCCGCCTGTCCACCCGCCCTTCTTCAAAAGATACCACATACACAAGGGGATAGCGCGCCCGTATAAGTATCTCTATCATGTTCCCTGAATCACGGTCTTCCGCCATTTTATCCTTCCTCGTCTTCCTGCTGTAAAATACAACTGTCAAAAATACCTGTGGCCTTAAGAGCCCCGTCTTATAGAAAGGCGCCCGTCACCTTTGCTATAAAAATGGGCAAAGAGGAAATATTACGAAAAGCCGACACGTTACAATCAATACTTCCCTTCGTACACTTTACCATCAATAAATTTACCCCAATACGGTTCAAACCTGATAACCCAGTATTTTTGGGGAGTATCCCATTCAGGGAGTTTTAGATAAAAATATCCCGAACCGGAACCGGCGCCTAAAGTCCAGGGTCCATCACGCTCAATATACAATCCAGTCTCAAATCCAGGCCCCACTATTGTCTGCATATCTTCCGGCACAATAATTTCTGTGCCATCAGTCAAAAAAAACTTTCATGCAGCACACTTTCAGATTTAAACACAAAGGAAAACTCTTCATTATCATCACTACCATAATCACTGTTTATGACTCGAACTACACCTACAGGTAAAATATACTTCCCTAAAGTGATACCTTGGTCAACCGCTATGGAGTGCAATTGGCTCTGAAAATAATTTCTAAGAGCCTGTTCAAAATCTCCTTATAATTCGGAATTTGGGCGCATTTGCGGCGTAAAACGCCGCAAACCGGGCTTTTCGCTCCAATCTTTTGGCTACGCCAAAAGGATTTCCGC